>JADGOO010000091.1 GCA_017882905.1 Acidimicrobiia bacterium
CTCGGACTACCTCGACACGACCTTCGGGCGGGTACTCCTCACAAAGCTGGCAGTCTTCGCGGTACTGATCGCGCTAGCCGCAGCGAGCCGGTCCCTCGTGCGGCGCGGTGCACGCCGCGCGGCCGACATTGTGGGCGTCACCGAGACCCTGCCACCGGCCGAACACACCTTCCAGGCCTGGCAGCTCCACCAAGCCCAAGCGATCCTGCACGCACTCGGCGGTTGAGCGGCTCGCCGTCCCAGTCGTGCTAGCAGTGCGACGGGCCGTAGCCGGCGACGCCGAGCAGCGTGTCGAGGCGCACCGAACGCAGTCCTCGCGCGGCCAAGCCGCTCAGGATGATCGGCAGCGCACGCAATACGACCGATCGGTCCGCGGTGAGATTGCCGTCCAGGCCGTCGTGCAACACGATGATCGATCCCGGCCGCACCGAGCGAAGGATGCGCCGAGCGACCGCCTCCGCGTTCGTGGCGGCCCAATCGGCAGCGGACGAGTCCCAGCCGACCATCCGCATGTGTTTGGTGTGCAGCACCCACGACATGAACGGCGTGTGCTCGCCGTGCGGCGGACGATAAAACGTCGGACAAACCCCAAGATCCTGCTTGAAGACGCGCTGTGTGCGTTCGAGCTCCGGGTAGCGCGGATCGAGCCAGCGCCACTGATCGTGATGATACGAGTGATCGCCCAGCAGCTGGCCGTCAGCCATCAACGCACGAGAGATATCCGGACGCTTCGCAAGCGCTTTGCCGACCGTGAAGAACGTGCCCTTCGCGCCATACGCGTCGAGCAGGTGCGCGATCGCGAGTGTGTCGTTCACGTTCGGGCCGTCGTCGAACGTCAACGCCACCTCGTTGCCAGTCCGCGATCCATGACTCACGATCGGACCGAACCACGTCTCCGAGGGCGAGTTTGCCCCAATCCAACATCCCACCATCACCGTCACGATCACCGCACCAGACACCACCGCGGTCGACCCTCGATGCCGAGCGGCACGGTCGCGTCGAGCGAGGCCAGCTGCCACGACGCCCGCGCTGAGGCCGACACCGACGGCCAGCATGGCGATCAAGGGCGGCTGGTCCGTTTGCGTGTACAACCAGCCCGCGAGAATCACGACAACGAGGCCGACGCACATCGAGACTCGCCCTCGCCCGGCCGACACCCACCACCCGAATCCGCCCGCCGCAGCCACAACGATTGCATCGCACAAGTACCAAGCCCAACTCATCTGGCCGAGAGCCTGCCAGCACCGCCGCTTCCTGACGAGTCGGCCGCCGTAGCCCTCGCCATCGCCGCGGCCGCCGTCCGTCAGTGCACGCGCTCATCGAACCGACGGAGCGTCGCACAGGATGCGATTGGCCGGCGGCGTCAAGGACGCGACTTCGACAGCGAAATGGCGGAAAGCCCCCAAGTTCTTCGAACCCACCGCGGTCGTTCACTCGGTCGCGCGTGGCGCTTCGGATCGAAGACCTCGACGACGTGCCAGGAGCGTTAGCCACCAACGGCGCGATCACCAGCTGCGCACCGACCTCCGTACTCTGCAAGGCACAAGAAGTTGGAGGTTGGCAAACCCGAACCGCCGACTTCCAGGCCGCCGAACGCAATTCTCGTCGATGCGTGTCGCGATGTGCGCCTTCAGCTAGACGGCGGCGCCGAAGAGCCAGCCGACGGTCATCGTGAACGCCATCGCGATGAGTCCACCGACGACCACCCGCAGGACTGGGCGGGTCGGGCGTGCTCCGCCGAAGGCCGCTCCCGCGGTTCCGAGCGCAACGAGAGCGACGACGACGACGGTGATCGTCGTGGCGATGCGTGTCGCGCCGGTCGCGAACGCGGCCGCTACGAGAGGGGCCGTCGCGCCGAGGGCAAACGATCCGGCCGAACCGACGGCCGCTTGCACGGGCCGGGCGAGCGCGGTTTCGCTGATCCCGAGCTCGTCGGCAAGGTGGACTCCGAGCGCGTCGGCTTCGGTGAGCTCGATGGCGACGCGGCGAGCAAGCTCCTCGGAGAGCCCCTTGGCTCGGTAGATCGCGGCAAGCTCGCTCAGTTCTCGGTCCGGAACGTTGTCAAGCTCCCAGCGCTCCTTGGCGATGTCGGCCTCTTCGGAGTCCCGTTGCGAGCTGACCGATACGTACTCGCCGAGCGCCATCGCCGCGGCGCCGGCCACGAGGCCGGCCATCCCGGCTGTCAGGATCGCACTGCGCGTCGCGTTGGCTGCGGCGACGCCGAGGATCAGACACGCGGTGGAGATGAGCCCGTCGTTCGCGCCGAGCACCATGGCTCGGAGCAATCCCACACGATGGCCGGCGTGGCGCTCCTGGTGCGAAGGTGCCTGGCGCGATCCTGATCTCATTCTTCACCCCCGCCAGCCATGAGATCGGTCAGGAACGACACGCGCCTTCTTCTTGGGCCGAGTCTTCGCATCGTTGCCGCCCGCGGGTCTGCTCTTGTCTGCCGCCATTGCGTGGTCCGCGACGCGATCGAGCTCGCCGTGATCGAGCCAGACGCCTCGGCACTCCGGGCAGTAGTCGACCTCCACGCCGTGGCGCTCGGTCATCTGCGGGACGTTGCCGTCGACTGGGCACTTCATGGCGCACCCCGGTTACATCGGTCCGCAGTTCGCAAATCCATCGTGCGCCCGCGACCGGGTCGGCGCCCCGGGCAGAGGTCACCGCATCGCCGGGCCGTTCGCCCTTGTGCGCACCCTGCGTGCGAAGATCAGCCGTGGCTGCACGGCTTCGGGCACGACCGCCAGACCTACGAGCAGCCGGGGCGACTGGCGCATCAAGGCATTAAGACGCCGGCGCCGGCAGGGCGCCTGTGCGCGTCTGTAGGCGTGTGAGCTGGCCGCGATGTCGGCGTGAACAAGGAACACCGCACGCCGCCGCAGACCGCGACGCTGTTGGGGATCTCACGCACGGGCCCTGCAGACACGAGGCGTGGCCCCATGATGCGGGCGAACTGCACGCACGTCCGACTACGAGTCTGAATGGGAGGCACCGAACCGGACCTTCCGTTCACATGTGTTGTGAGCCGGTCAGAAGCCGAAATCGGAACCCAGAATATTCAGAGCGTGACGGATGAGGCAGCCGTCGCTGGCGCCGCCGCGCGTCCGGGCGTGTCAGCGTCTGCACGTGGCAGCCGGGCGCGGACAGGACCGGTGCGCCCGTGGCGCACGATGCCGTTCGTGCGCCGCTCCACCGACCTCGCAGCACTGTCTTGCTCATCCAACAATCACCCCGATTCGCGTCGGAGTCAAGATGTCGCGTCGGACGGCGTCCCGATGTTCTCGCAGGTCAGCGGACACTCGCCCACGTGGCGAACGCGCCGAACTCGACTCATAATCCTTTGGTCGCAGGTTCGATCCCTGCCGGGCCCACCACTCGTCGCCGGCGCGGCCGCTCAGCTCGGCGCCGCGCCGTACGACTCGTACGGTCGGTCTTCGCGCTCCGCGGCCGTGCGTCCGAGCTTGTCCTGGAACTCGCTGATGCCCTGTGGTTCCCACGGGCCCACCGATCCGCACGCGATCGCGTCGTGCGACTTCGGGAAGATCCCGAGTTCGGCGCGCAGCGCCGCCACCCCACGGTCGGCGAGCGAGAACCAGTCGAGTGCCATGAAGTCGACGTCGGGTGAATCGGTGAAGCCGTGGCACAGCGCGCCGCGCCGCATGGCGTCAGCGACGCGCACTGCCATGCCGTCACGGGAGAGCTGGCCGGGAAACGACTCGAACAGCCCCGCACCAGTGGCGAGGTAGCCCGTCTCGAACAGGCTCACGACCATGGCGAGGAGTGAGAATCCACGCGGGTCGTCGTTGGCGCGTGCGATGAACGCCATCACCTCGAGCTCCGATTCGACGCGGGTGCCGTAGTCGGCGAGCACGTGCACCCAATCGTGCTGTGCGAGCAGCGGCGGCGCCGACCCTGGACGACCCGGGAACTCGAAGCCGCGCGCTCGATAGAACTCCCACATGCGCCGACCGAGCGTGTCGGGCGCGCAGTGTTCGAGCGCGGCCCAACGCGCCGCGAGCGCGTCGTCGGCCACGCTCTGATCCCACGCCTTGTCGAGCGCCTTCGACGTGTGCAACGACGCCGACCGTTCCGGGCTCCAGCTTGCCGTGTAGCCGTTGCGCTCGAAGTCGAACGCGGCGAGTCCGAGGTGGCCCTCGGCGAACTCGCGCGCGACGCGCAACATGCCGTCGTCGATGCTGAGCTCGCGCGCGAACTCGGCGACGCGATCGGCGACCTCGAGCGGGATCGGCCGCAACACCAACGCGCCGAGCAGCATGATCTGCACGATGCGGGTTCGGAACGCCGCGTTGCGCGCGGCCAGGCCCTCGGCGAGCTCCTGGGCAGTGATCGGCTCGACGTGTTCGGGGTCGATCGTGAAGCCGGTCATCGCCGCGAACGTGGCGGCCACGAGCAAGTGCTGGAACTCGGTGTGACCGGTGGGCGGCTCGACAGCGCTCAGCACGCCGCGCGCCAGCAGCTCGACCTCGGCGTGGTCGGGTGGGGTGAGCAACGTGGTCTGCGGATCGGGGAGGGGAGTGGGCATTCGGGAGACTCCAGGCTCGATGATCGCCCGCCAACCCTGTGCGGAGTGCGAGCATTCCCGCATGAGCGTGACGGGCCTGACGAACCTGGCGGTGAAGGTACGCGACGTCGACGCGGCGTGCGCCTGGTATGTAGCACGCGGGTTCGAGGTGCGCGACCGAATGCACTGGAACGACATCGAGCGCGCCGACGTGTTCCTCGGTCCGGTGCAGATCACCCTGTTCTCGGCGGCGATCTACGAGGACGCGTGCACGCTGCCCGACGAGGGGTTCCTCCACCCGGCGTTGCTGTGCGACGACCTCGACGCACAGCTGGAAGGTCACCAGGTGGTGTGGGGGCCGCAGATCGTGGAGGGCGTGTTCGGCCGCCGGCGGATCGCGTTCGTGGAGGCGCCGGGTGGCATCCGCCTCGAGTTCATGGAGCAGCTCGCCCCGAGCGACCCCGCGTGACCGTCAGTTGGGCGGCTTGGTCGCCTCGACGAGCTTGAGCAGCAGATCGCGCAGCTGACACTGCTCGTCGGTGCTCAAGGCGCTCATCGCCTCGGGCGCGAAGCGCAACATCCCGAGTGCGCGTGCCTTGGCATCGACACCCGACGCGGTGAGCACGATCGTCTTCACCCGTCGATCGGTGGGAAGGATGCGGCGCTCGACGAGGCTGCGCGATTCGAGGATGTCGACGAGCGAGGTGACCCACGACGCGTCGCACTGCCACTCGTTGGCGAGCGTGCGCATCGACTTGGCCTCGCCGGGTTCGAGCGCGAGCAACGCCTTGAGCGCCGGCGGCGGCACACCGATGGCGGTGCACGCCGAGTGGTAGCGGGTGTGGTTCACGGCGCTGAGGAACAGCTCCGCGATGGCGGACCATGCCTCGGAGCCGGGGTCCGGAGCCGCGGCCTCGCCCGGCTCGGGTTCGACCGGTTCGGGTTGGGGGGCGAGGGTGGCGTCGACCGGCGCGGTCACGTTGTCACTATATCGTTGACTCTGGTCATTTGATAGATCTCAACCGTTCATCAAATCAATTCTTGACTTCACTCAAGGATCTGGCGTAGGATGGACGGCATGACTGATGCGGCGATCGCCACCGAAGGCGTCGTGAAGCACTTCGGCGCGGTGGAAGCCGTGCGCGGTGTCGATCTCGCGGTGCGCCCCGCCAGCGTGTTCGGCCTGCTCGGCCCGAACGGAGCCGGCAAGACGACCATCGTGCGGATGCTCACGACGATCCTGCGCCCCACGGCCGGCCGCGCCACCGTGCTCGGCATCGACGTGGCCGAGCACCCCGCGCAGGTCCGGGCCAGGATCGGACTGGCGGGCCAGTACGCGGCCGTCGACGAGAACCTCACCGGCCACGAGAACCTGCGCATGGTCGGGCGGCTC
>JADGOO010000092.1 GCA_017882905.1 Acidimicrobiia bacterium
CCGCGGCTCTCGTCCATCATCACGAGCTGCAACGCCTGCTTCACATCGACGCCCATGCGGGCCCAGACCTCTTGCTGGAGGAACCGGTCGCGCATGCGGACCGCAGCCTCGAACGTGAACTCCTGGCGCTCACGGATCTCGGCGGCCGACAGCTCCTTGTAGTACTCCTGCAGCGAGAGCACACCGAAGGCGACGTGGCGTGCCTCGTCGCTCATCACGTAGCGGAGCAGCTTCTTCAACAGCGGCTCGGTGGTCATCTGGTGCATGAAGCCGAACGCGGCGAGTGCGAGACCCTCGACCATGATCTGCATGCCGAGGTACGTCATGTCCCAACGACTGTCGGCGATGATGTCGTCGAGCAGCATCTTGAGGTGCGCGTTGATCGGGTAGTGGCCGTTCAGCTTCTCGTCGAGGTAACGAGCGAACACCTCCACGTGGCGGGCCTCGTCGACGACCTGCGTGGCCGCGTAGTACTTGGCATCGATCCACGGCACCGTCTCGACGATGCGCGCGGTGCAGATGAGCGCACCCTGCTCACCGTGCATGAACTGGCTCATCGTCCAGTTGTTGCCCTCGATCGCGAGCTGTACCCACTCCTTCTCGGTCCACTTCGCGAAGGGCGTGCCCGAGAGGTCGGCGTTGCCGAAGAACGACGTGCCGTTGGCCGTGTTCTGCGCCATGTTCGCGAGGACGACCTTCTCGATGTCGACGTCGGTCGACCAATCGAGGTCGGTGCTCGCGTTCCACTGTGACGTCTTGGCTTTCTCGTAGAGCTTGATGAGCGGCTGACGGCTGCGCTCGTAGTCCCACGTGAAGATGGCATCGACGTTGGCCTCGACGGCGTGCACCGCGGCGTCGACGTCGGTGTTCGTCACCGACAGGATCGCTTCGATGTCGTTGATGTCCTCGCGGCCGATGAGGCTCTTGTAGTCGATGTCAGTCATTGCGTCATCCTTTTGGTACTGCGACTTGGGGCGTCGTGCTGCGAGCTCGGGTTGACGATCAGGCCCGGCACCAGGAAGTCGGTGACGAGCGAGCGAACGGAGTCGGGGTCGGTGAGGCGAACGACTTCGCTCGGCGCGCACAGGTACGCGAGCGCCATGCGGGCGACCCACTCCCCGGCTCGTTCGGAACGGTCGGGGCCGACGTGCGGGGCGAGCAGCGGTGCGAGCACGCGACCGGCCCGGTCGAGCGTGGCGCCCGCGCCGTCGAAGGTGAGGTACGGCAGCAACACCTCAGGCTCGTGCGCGAGCACGGTGGCGAGCGCGGCGTGGCCCTCGAGGCGCCGAGCGGCGGTCACGATGACGGTCACCAGCAGATCGTCGAGACACTTGGTGGCGGCGGCCGCCTCGTGGATCTCGACGGCCAGCGCCGCGAGCTCGCGCGTGACCAACGCCTCGAGCAGCGGCTGCTTGCCGGGGAACAGTCGGTAGAGCGTGGCGCGGCTGACGCCGGCTTCCCGGGCGACGTCGTCGACCGTGGTCTTGGTGACGCCGAACCGGGCGATGCAGGTGCGGGCGGCGCCGAGCACGCGCGCCGCGGCGGCACCCGCGGTGTTCTCGGCCTGCACAGGGACGGCGTCCATCAGCACTCATGAGACATCTACCCGAAAAGCGTCTCATCGTCAATGTGTCGCAGGTCACGGCCGCGCTCGCGCCCGCGAGCAGCCGGCCTCGATGCGCCGCTCACCCGCGTCATGTCCGGGCTTCCGACGCATGGCCTGAACTGGGGCTCGGGGGTGAGGGCGACCCCCGGGGTGCGGGGTCAGGTGAGGAGAGGGCCCAGGAGCTCCTCGGTGACCAGCGCCCGGAGCTGGACCGGGTCGTCGTAGGCCCAGCGCCCCGGCGTGCCGATCAGCGACAGGATCATCCGCGCGAGGTGCTCCCCCACCCGATCGAGGTCGAGGTTGGCCCGCAACCGTCCGGCCGCCTGCTCGCGCTGCAGGTACGGCAACAAGAACGCGGCGATGAACGGCACCGTCTTGGCCGACTCGGTGGTGAGCAGGCCGAGGAGGCGGTCGGGCTCGGTCTGCAGGATGCGTTGGAGCATGGCGTGCTCGAGCAGCGATCGGCGCGCGAACACGAGCCCCGACTCGACGAGGTGCACGAGATCGGGTTCGTCGCGCACGTGGTCGCCGAGCCGCGTGAGGTAGTGGCCGAGCTCCCAGCCGACCGTCTCGAGCATCAGCTCGTCTCGTCCGCCCGGGAAGTAGCGGTAGACGGTCGCCCGCGACACGCCCGATTCCCGCACCACATCTTCGACGGTGGTCTTGGCGATCCCCACCCGGGCAACGCACGCGTACGTGGCGGCCAACAGTCGCTCGCGCATCGCCAGCGGATCATTGCTCGTCGGCCCGGCCACCCCGACATTCTCGCCGCTACCGTGACACCCGTGGGTTCTTCCTCCCAGTGGATCGAACGAGACGCGGCCGTCGTCTGGCACGGATTCACCCAGATGGCCACGTTCGAGTCGAACGCGCCCCTCATCGTGGAGCGCGCCGAGGGCCGCGAGCTGATCGACGTGAACGGCCGCCATTACCTCGACGCGATCTCGTCGTTATGGGTGACCACGCTCGGCCATCGGGTGCCCGAGCTCGACGACGCGATCATCCAACAGCTCGCTCGCGGCGCCCACAGCACGCTCCTCGGAAACGGCAACACGATCGTGATCGAGCTGTCGGAAGCGCTCGCCCGTGTGGTTCCCGTCGATGCGCCGCACTTCCTCTACGCATCGGACGGCGCGTCGGCCGTGGAGCAAGCGCTCAAGATCGCCTTCCAGTACTGGGTCAATCGCGGCGAGTCGGGTCACACCACGTTCCTCGCCTTCGGCGGGGCATATCACGGCGACACCATCGGTGCGCTCTCCCTCGGTGACGACGGCTTCGGCGCCGATGTGTTCGCACCATTGCGATTCCCGGTGTTGCGGGCGCCGGCATTCGACGCGCCCGACTGCTTCGACACGGCGATCCGGATGATCGATGCGCACGCGCACGAGATCGCAGCTGTCGTGATCGAGCCGTCGGTTCAGGCCGCGGCCGGCATGCAGCTCGCCGATCCCGACGGTCTGGCCCGCCTGGGCGCGGCGTGCACGGCGAACGGCACGCTCCTGATGTGCGACGAGATCGCGACCGGCTTCGGTCGGACCGGCACGCTGTTCGCGTGCGAGCAAGCCGGGATCCGACCCGATCTCATGTGCTTGGGCAAGGGGCTCACCGCGGGCTACCTGCCCATGTCGGTCACCGTCGCGAGCGGCCCCGTGTTCGACGCGTTCCTCGGCGACGATCTCGGGGCGCGCACGCTCTACCACGGCCATTCCTACGGCGGGAACGCGCTCGCGGCGGCCGTCGCGCTCCGCCATCTCGAGCTGATCGAAGCCTGGGACGTGCTCGCCAACGTGCGTGAGCGATCGGATGAGCTCGCGGGCCTGCTCCACGACCGCATCGCTTCGAAGCCCGCGGTGCGCGACGTGCGCCTGCGCGGTCTCATGGGTGGCGTCGAGCTCGCGCCGCCGAGCGACGGCTTGCGCTGGGGCCGGAAGGTGTCGGCCGCGTCTGTGGAACGCGGCGTGCTCCTGCGACCGATCGGCGACACCGTCGTGTTGATGCCGCCGCTCACGATCACATCGCCGGAGCTCCACCAGATCGTGCACACGCTCGCCGAATCGATCGACGAGGTGTGCGAAGCGGGCGGCAACGGCGCATGAGCAGCTGGGATCGCTGGGCCGACGCGCGCATCGATGCGATTCGCGCCGCGGGTCAGTGGCGCGAGCCCCGCGACTTCGACGGCGCCGGCCCGGAAGGCAAGCTCGGCGCCGAGGCCGACCCGGTCCTCAGCTTCGCCTCCAACGACTACCTCGGCCTCACGCAACATCCACGGGTGCGCGACGCGGCCGCGGCCGCGCTCCGGCGCTGGGGCACCGGAAGCGGTTCGGCGCGTCTCATCGTGGGCGCTCGACCCGTGCATCGCGAGCTCGAGACCGAGCTCGCGGCGTGGAAGTCGGAAGCCGCGGCGGCGATCTTCCCCACGGGCTTCGCGGCGAACCTGGGCACGCTCGCGGCACTCAGCGGACCCGGCGTGCTCGTGTGCTCCGATGCCCTGAACCACGCCTCGATCATCGACGGTTGCCGGCTCTCGCGCGCCGACGTGGAGATCTTCCGGCATCGCGACCTCGACGATCTCGCCCGGCGCCTCGCGGGGCGAGGTGACCGCCGCGCGGTCGTGGTGACCGACACGGTGTTCTCGATGGACGGCGACTGCGCCGATGTCAGTGGCCTCGTGGCCGTGTGCCGCGACCACGACGCGCTGCTCGTGCTCGATGAGGCCCATGCCGTGCTCGGGCCTCATCCCGATCCGGCGTTGCTCGCCACCGTGGCCCACGTGCGCGTCGGCACGCTCAGCAAGACGCTCGGCGCACTCGGTGGTTTCGTCGCCGGACCGCAGCGCTTCATCGATCTCGTGGTCAACACCGCGCGGTCCTACATCTTCACCACGGCGCCGACTCCGGCCGACACGGCAGCCGCGCTGGCCGCGCTGCGTGTGGTGCGGTCGACCGAAGGCGACGAGCTCGTGCGCACGCTGCGTGCCCGCGTCGATGCGCTGGCGCTCGGCCACCCGTCGCCGATCGTCGCGATCGTCATCGGCGCGGAAGCCGATGCCATCGGCGCCGCGCAGGCGCTTCTGTCGCGCGGTGTCCTCGTGCCCGCGATCCGGCCGCCCACGGTCGCGCCGGGCACCAGCCGTCTGCGTGTGGCGCTCTCCGCGGCGCACACCGAGGAGCACATCGTGCGACTCATCGAAGCCCTCGACGCCGCCGTTCCCGACTGGCGTACGGGCCGCCCGAGCGACCAATGCTGATCGTCGTCACCGGAACGGGCACCGACGTCGGCAAGTCGTGGTGCGCTGCCGTGATGCTCACGTCGTTGCGCAGCCAGGGACTACCCGTTGCCGCGCGCAAGCCCGTGCAGAGCTTCGACCCACACGACCCGCACCCGACCGACGCGCACGTGCTCGCGGCCGCCAGCGGCGAGGACCCGGAACGCGTCTGCCCGCCGCATCGATGGCTGCGCATCCCGCTCGCGCCGCCGATGGCCGCCGCCGCGCTCGGGCACCCGACGTTCACGATCGCCGATCTCGCCGCCGAGACGCGGGTGGCACCCGGCGTGATCACGTTCGTGGAAGGCGCCGGAGGCGTGCGCTCACCACTCGCCGACGATGGTGACACGGCCACGTTGATCGCGGCCCTCGAACCCGACGCCGTGATCGTGGTCGCCGGCGCAGATCTCGGAACGATCAACGCGGTGCGACTCACCATCGACGCTCTCCGCGGTCACGACGTGCTCGTGCTGCTCAATCGCTTCGACGCGACGAACGACGTCCATGCACGCAACCGTGCTTGGTTGGCCGACCGCGATGGCCTCGAGGTCCACACCGAGCCGGAAGCCGCCGCGCACGCGTTGGTCGATCGGCACTGGTCGGCACGTACGCGCAAGCCGTAGCCTGCGCGCTTTCGACGTCGGAGGGGACATGCAGAGGTTCTGGTCGGCTCTCGCCGTGCAGCTCGGCAAGCGCGCCGGCCTCGTCTCGGTCGTCGGGCTGCTCGTGACGATCGTGCTCGGTCTGGGGATCACGCAGCTGAAGTTCGCCACCGGCCAGGACAGCTATCTCAACAAGAGCGACCAGGTCTACAAGGACAACGTCGAGTACGAGAAGCTGTTCGGCGGCCAGGCCGTGCTCACCGTGATCACGATGGACAAGGGCCACCGCATCGACGAAGCACTCACGGCCGCCGCGCAGCGCGACATCACGACCGCGCACGACGCGCTGGTGCGCACGCATCGATACGCGGGCGTGATCACGCCCGTGACGCTGCTGAGGTTCTCCGACAACCTCGTCCAGGATGCGCCCGACGGCAAGGTCACAGCCGATCCGACGAAGAGCATCGCGGGTGGCGCACTCCTGCGCGCCTGGCAGAAGGGCGAGAAGCCGGGAACGCCGCAGTTCAAGGCACGGGGTGACGACTCGGTCAAGACGCTCACCCGCCTCGGCGCGATCGCGCCCGCTCAACGCAAGCTCACCAACCCCGCGTGGGTGAGGTTCCTCCTCTACGACAATCAAGGTCAGATCCGCGAGGCGCTGCGAGGCTTCATCCCCGACGCCACGCACGCGCAGATCATCGTGCGGCTGCGCGGGAACCTGTCGATCGCCGACGAAGGCACGGACGCCACCGCCGCGAAGAAGATCACCAACACGTTGCGCCTTCCGCATGCAGCGACCGTCACGACCGGCGCGACGTTCCTGCTGAGCGACATCAACAACTACCTCAAGGGCGGCATGCTCACGCTCGGAGGAATCGCGGTCGCGATCATGGTCGTGATCCTGCTGATCTTCTTCAACGTCCGCTGGCGGCTGCTGCCTCTCGTGGTCATCTTGCTCGGTGTGGTCTGGGCGTTCGGCCTCGCCGGGTACCTGGGCATCCCACTCACGATCGTCACGATCGCCGGGCTTCCTGTGATGCTCGGCGTCGGCATCGACTACGCGATCCAGATGCACGCACGCGTCGAGGAGGAAGCGCAGCTCGGTACCCGCGAGCACCCGATCCAAGCGACCGCGCGCGGCTTGTGCCCCGCGCTCCTCGTGGTCACCTTCGACGCCGTCTTCGCCTTTGCGGCGCTCCGCTTCGCGAAGGTGCCCATGATCCGCGAGTTCGGCCTGCTCCTCGCGGTGGGCATCGCGGTGATCTGCTTCGCCTCGATCGTGATCCCGCTCGCGATCCTCGGCATCCGTGAGTTCAAGTCGCCGAGCGTCAAGCGCGAATGGAAGGAAGGGCCGCTCGGGCGGCTCGTCGTGCGCCTCGGCGCACTCCCTGCAGGCCTCGCGATCCCTCTGGCGTTGGCGAGCGTTCTCATCCTCGTGGGTGGTCTCTCGGTCGAGAACAAGCTGAAGCTGCAGACCGACCCGATCCAATGGGTCAACCAGTCGTCGCAGAACATCAAGGACATCAACGCCGTCGACCGCGAAGTGCACTCCACGAGCGAGATGGGCGTGTTCGCCCGCACCAACAACGTGTTCAGCGACAAGTTCGTGAGCTGGGCCCACGCGTTCACGCGCACCACACGCACGCGGTTCGGCAACGAGCACTTCGACGGACAGTCGGTGGGGCGGATCGTCACGGGGTCGAGCATCGAGACTGCCGTCGGCGACCTGCTCGACGTTCCCGGCGCCTCCGACATCACGCCTCTCGGCTCGGAGGTCAAGGCCGCCTACGACGCCGCCGACGCCGACCTGCGCGCGTCGTCGGTGAGCGACGGCGGCCGCGCCTTCAACATCGTGTTCCGCACCGGACCCGGCTCGCTCGAGGATCGAGCGCCTCTCGTGCGCACCACGCGCAGCGACCCGCAACCGGCGCCGCCCGCCGGCGTTACCGCCACGCCGTCGGGGCTCGCCGTCGTTGGTGTGGGGCTGCTCGACAACCTCGAGGCGAACCGCATCCTGCTCACGTACCTCGCGATCGGGTTCGTGTTCTTGTTCCTCAGCGTTCGTCTGCGTTCGGTGGTCCGGTCGTTGCTCTCGCTCGTCCCGGTGCTGATCGCAGTAGGGACCGCATCACTTGTCGCCTACGCGCTCAGCCTCAAGCTCAGCCCGATGACTGCAGTGGGCGGCCCACTCGTAGTTGCGGCCTGCACGGAGTTCACGTCGCTGATCCTGTTGCGCTTCGTCGAAGAGCGTCAGCGCGGCGAGGAACCCCGCGTCGCGATGGACATTGCGTCGGCCCGCACCGGCCGCGCGTTCATCGTGTCGGGACTCACCGCGATCTCAGGTGTCGCCGTGCTCTCCTTCTCGTCACTGCCGCTGCTGCGCGACTTCGGCCGCATCGTCGCGATGAACGTGGCTGTGGCGCTGCTGAGCGCGCTCGTGGTGTTGCCGCCCATGCTCGTGTGGGCCGACCGCCGCAACTGGGTCAGCCGCGGTCTGGTGAAGCCGCAGGAGCCGCTGATCCCCACACCGCGACCGCACATCGCGCCCGCCGACTGACGACCCGCCCACCGACAGCGACTGCGAATCGGGTCAGAGATCGAGGAGGGCGTCGAGCCCGACGGTGAGCCCGGGCCGCGACGCGACCTGGCGCACCGCGAGCAACACCCCCGGCATGTACGCGGTGCGGTCGTAGCTGTCGTGGCGGATCGTGAGCGTCTGGCCGTCGGTACCGAGCACCACCTCTTGGTGCGCGAACACGCCCCGCAACCGCAGCGAATGCACACCGATGCCACCCACATGGCCACCGCGAGCGCCCTGCGCCACGACGCGCTCCGTCGGGTCGGCGGCCCACTCACCTCCCGCCGCGGCCATGCGCTGAGCGGTGAGCATGGCGGTGCCCGACGGCGCGTCGATCTTGCGGTCGTGGTGGATCTCGACCACCTCAGCCGTCTCGAACCACCGCGCCGCGAGCTCGGCGAAGCGCATCATCAGCACCGCGCCGATGGTGAAGTTCGGGGCGATCACCGCGTTCGCACCGGACGAGGTGAACAACTCGCCGAAGCGAACGAGATCGTCGTCGGAGAACCCGGTCGTGCCGACCACGGCGTGCACGTCGTGCGCGGCGCACCATTCCACGTTGCCCCGCGCGGCATCGACCACGGTGAAGTCGACTGCCACTTCGGCGCCGCCGTCGGCGAGTGCATCGGCCGACGGCGCGATCGTCAGCGAGCTGTGCGGCACGCCCAACCCGGCCAGCTCACGACCCGAGTGATGCGGATCGACCGCGGCCACCAGCTCGAGATCGGGCGCCGCGATCACCGCCTGGCAGACCGTGGTCCCCATGCGGCCGCCGGCACCGAACACTCCGACACGAGTCACGACCCTCAGGGTAACGGGACGATGGTGCTCGCCACCGCACTGTTCGCACGCTACGTTTCACGATCGGCAGCAGCGCTGTGGGGGAGGTCGGCATGAGTCGGCGGTGGGTCGTCATCGTTGGGTGTGGCGCGCTTGCCGCGGCACTGGCCGCTCCGAGTGCCGCCGCGCACATGGCTACGCGACGCGCAACGGGTCCGGACAACGCGGTCCTCGCCGACTGGATCGGCGAAGACCATTTGCTCGAGCACCAGGCCGCCGCGCGCGAGGCATTGCACCCCACTCCGGCGGCGCGCCCGCTTCCGTTGACCGTGTCCGATCCGAGCGTGGTGGGGCAATGGGCGAAGCCCACGGTGCCGGGCGGCAGCCGGGTGATCGCAGTGCACGCGGTGCTGATGAAGACCGGCAAGGTCTTGATGTGGAGCCCCTACATCGTGACCAACCCCGACGGCACCAAAGAGGTACAGACCTGGGCCCAGGTGTGGGATCCCACGACGAACACGATCGTGCGCGTCGATCCCGGCGACGACCTCGACATCTTCTGCGGTGCGGCCACAGTCCTCGGCGACGGGACCGTGCTCGTGGTCGGCGGCGCGGCGTCGTACACCGGCGGGTTCGGCTCCATCGGCGTTCCGCTCGTGATGCTGTTCGATCCGAACACGCAGACATGGACGTTGGCGCCACCGATGAACAAGGGGCGCTGGTACCCCACGGTCACTGAGTTGCAGGACGGTGGTGCCATCGTCGTCGGCGGACGCGACGCGTCGGCCAAGCCCAACTTCGACGTGGAGAAGATCGGCCCGTTACCGGCGATGACGCCGCAAGTGGTCGCCCAGTACAAGCTGAACTGGGAGCAGGGGCTGTACCCGAAGCAGTTCCTGTTGCCCGACGGTCGCGTGTTCACGTTCGGCGGCAATCGCACCGACTTCCTCGACCCGGCGACGTGGACGATCACGGCCGGTCCCAAGACGCTCCAGCCGCAGTTCGACTACCCGAACGGCGTGATCCTGCCGTTGCGACCGGGCGGCGACTTCAAAGTGGTCGTGTACGGCGGCAAGAACACGTTCTCCGGCACGACCACGGCGGCGAGCTACTCGCTCGACCTGTCGACGCCCACACCCACGTTCCAGACCCTCACGCCGATGCCGCAGGCGCGCACGAACATGAACTCGGTGATGCTCCCCGACGAGTCGATCATGGTGGTCGGCGGCAACGCGACCGGCAACATCGGTACGCCGTACCTCCAGACGCTGATGTACAGCTCCGACACCGACACCTGGACGCCGATGGCGAGCCAGATCAAGCGCCGCGCGTACCACTCGACCGCACTGTTGCTCCCCGACGGTCGCGTGATGTCGGCCGGTGACAACAACCCGGCTGGCGGGCTCAACACGATCGAGATCTACTCACCGCCATACCTGTTCAAGGGTGCACGTCCCGTGATCACCGCCGCACCCGCCGCCGCGAACCCCGGCGACACGATCGTGATCGGAACCGCGGCGCCGGTGGCGAAGGCCGTGCTCGTCGCGCCCGGCGCCGTCACCCACGCGACCGACATGCACAGCCGGCTCATCGAGCTCAGCGCGGCGCCGGACCCCACGGGCGACGGGACGGGTCTCGTGGCGAGCATCCCTGCCGACGGCACGGTCCCACCCGGGCCGTACATGTTGTTCGTGCTCGACGCCACCGGCGTGCCGTCGGTGTCGACCTGGGTGCAGGTCGGCTGAGCGACGCCGACGAGTCGCGCCGGCGTCAGGAGAGTGAGCGAGCTGCGGCGTCGTCGAACGGTCCGACGACCGCGAGCACGAGCTCGTCGGTGCGCAACACACGGTCGATGGCGCGCGCGATGTCGTCGGATGCGACGGCGTCGACGCGTCGGGCGAGCTCGGCCAGGCTCGGGATCTCGTTCTCCACCAGCTCACCGCGGCCGAGCCGTCGCATTCGAGACGACGACGTCTCGAGCGACAGCGCGATCGAACCCTTGAGATGCCCTTTGGCTGCGTCGATCTCGTGGTCGGTGAGCGTTCCCTGCTTCACGAGCCCGGCTAGCTCGGCGCGGATCACTGCCATGGTCTCTTCGGCCCGCTCCACCGACGTGCCCGCGTAGATCGCGAGGTAGCCGGCGTCGCTGAACGCGGCCCGATACGAGTACACGGAGTACGCCAGACCGCGATCCTCGCGGACCGCCTGGAACAAGCGCGAGCTCATGCCGGCACCGAACGCCTGGTTGAGCACCGCGAGTGCGTAGCGATCGGGATCGTGCTCGGCCGGTGCTCGCATGCCGAGCACGAGATGTGCCTGTTCCGTGTCGCGCTCCACCACCGCCAGGGGCTCGGGCGCTACGAGCACCGACTCGTCGCGCTCCGGGCGCGTGCCGTTGCCGCCCCCGACGCGCCCGTCGAACAGCGAGACCACGTGAGCGTGATCGAGGTTGCCCGCCGCCGCGATGACCACGTTCGACGGCCGGTAGTGCGCCGCGTGGTACTCGACGATGTCGGTGCGACCCATCGACTCGATGGTCGATTCGAGGCCGACGACTTCACGCCCGAGGGGATGCTCGGGGAACATCGAGCGGGCGAACACGTCGTGCACGAGATCGTCGGGTGTGTCGTCGCGCATGGCGAGCTCTTCGAGGATGACCTGGCGTTCCGATTCGAGCTCCTCGGCCCGAAACGCCGGCCGCCACACGACATCAGCGAGCACATCGACAGCGAGCTCGAGGTGCACGTCGGGGACGCGCACGTAGAACACGGTCTGCTCATGCGCGGTGAACGCGTTCATCTCACCGCCGACCGACTCGATCGCGTCGGCGATGTCGTGCGCGCTGCGCGCGTCGGTGCCCTTGAACAGCAAGTGCTCGAGGAAGTGACTCGCGCCGGAGATCGCTTCGGTCTCGTCACGGCTTCCGCTGCCGACCCAGGCTCCGATCGTGACGGAGCCCAGGTGCGGCAACGATTCACTCACCACGCGCAGCCCCGAACCAAGGGCGCTGCGCGCAACGGAGTCGGGCATCAGTCGCGCCGGCCGCCACCGCCGCCGCGCCGGCCGCCACCACGGCGCCCTCGGTCGCCGCCGCCTTCGCGGCCGCCACCCGTGGGCGCCGGTGCCGGTCCGAGGTCGCCGAACTCCGAGACAGCCTGCTGCTCCCATTCGTCGGAGAAGCTGACGGTCTCGACGCGCTCGCCGCCACCGTTGCGGTCGCCACCCTCTTCACCGTTGCGCTCGCGACCGGAGTCGCGGTCGCGACCACCTTCGCGACCACCCTCGCGATCGCGGCCACCGGAGCGGCCGCCGCCACCCGACTCGGGCGCACTCGGCTCCGTGTCGGCGAACGACAGGGAGAGCTTGCCGCCCTGGTCGATGTCGTCGACGCGCACCTCGACCTCGTCGCCGAGGTTCACCACGTCTTCGACACGGTCGACGCGCTTACCGCGACCGAGCTTCGAGATGTGGAGCAGACCATCACGGCCGGGCAGGATGTTCACGAACGCACCGAACTTGGTGACGTTGACGACCTTGCCCGTGTACACCGCGCCGAGCTCGGCCGTGGGCGGGTCGAGGATCAACATGATGCGGCGCTTGGCCTCTTCGACCCGAGCGCTCTCCTTCGAGCCGATCGACACGATGCCGACCTGACCGTCGTCGCTCACCGCGATGTCGGCACCCGTGTCCTGCTGGATCGTGTTGATGACCTTGCCCGTCGGGCCGATCACCTCGCCGATCTTGTCCA
>JADGOO010000093.1 GCA_017882905.1 Acidimicrobiia bacterium
AAGATCCTCGAGGGCACGACCGCGTCGGTGCCCCCGCAGGGCGGTCGCAAGCACCCCCACCAAGAGTTCATCCAGATCGACACCACCAACATCTTGTTCATCTGCGGTGGTGCGTTCGCCGGCCTGGAGAAGATCATCGAGAGCCGGGTCGGCAAGGGCGGCATCGGCTTCGGCGCCGACGTGCGCAAGGCCGAGGAGAAGGATCTCGGGTCGGTGCTCGCCGGCGTGCTCCCCGAAGACCTGATGAAGTTCGGGCTGATCCCGGAGTTCATCGGCCGTCTGCCCATCACGGGTGTGGTGCACAACCTCGACAAGGAAGCGCTGATCCGCATCCTCGTGGAGCCGAAGAACGCGCTCGTGCGCCAGTACCACAAGTTCTTCCACTTCGACGGCGTCGAGCTCACCTTCACCGACGACGCGCTCGAGGTCGTGGCCGACGAGGCGCTGAAGCGCAATACGGGTGCTCGTGGCCTGCGTGCCATCCTCGAGGACGTGCTGCTCGAAGTGATGTACGAGCTGCCGTCGCGCAGCGACATCGTGCAGTGCGTGGTCGACAAGGAGACGGTCCTGCGCCGCCTCCCGCCGACCCTCGTCACCGAAGACGAGAACCGCCGCTCCGCCTGAGCGCACCCTCCTTCGAACTTGCGTGACTCGATAGCGCTCTGCGCTATCGAGTCACGCTGGTTCGGGTTTCAGCGCCGCGGGTCAACCTTCTGACGGTCGCGCGCCTGTAGACCGGGTGACTGATGGTTGACGATCGGTGGGGTGGCGAGTCGTTCGACGCGCTCTTCCGTGACAGCTACCCGGTCGTCGTGCGGACCGTGTACTGGATCGTGGGCGACCGGGAGGTGTCTCGCGAGGTCGCGGCGGATGCCTTCGTCGCCGCGCTCGTGCATTGGAGGAAGGTGCGCCGCTACGACAACCCTGGCGCGTGGGTACGACGCGTCGCGATCCGCGATGCCGTACGGGCTGCGAAGCGGACGGCCCTCGCGACGGCGTTCGCCGAGCCGGCGCCGGCTTCGAAGGCCGAGGCGTCACTCGACGTGCGGGCCGCGGTGGCGACCCTGCCCGCGCAGCAGCGCGCCGCGGTGGTGTTGCACTACCTGCACGACCTGCCCGTGAGCGAGGTGGCCGCCGTGCTCGGCTGCTCCGAGGGCACGGCCAAGACGCATCTGTTCCGGGCTCGTGCCGCGCTGCGGGCGGAGCTCGCCGAGGAGGACGACTGATGGGGCTCGACGACCGGATGCGCGACGCGATGCGAGTCGACGATGACGGCCGCGAACGCGGCGACGTGGGTGCGGTGCGCCGCCGGGCCCGTGCCCGCGTGCTGCGGCGTCGGGGTGCATTCGGCGCAGCCGTGATGATCGCCGTCGTCGCGATCGGCGCGACCGCGCTCGCGACACGCGATGACGGCGGAAGCCACCCGCCCGCGGCGGTCGCGCAGCTGCCCGTGGACGCGCAGCTGGCGATGTCGAAGGTGCCGCGCGCTACGCCCGACTCCACCGACGTCGCGAAGCTCGTGGCGGCGAACTCGCAGTTCGCGTTCGACCTCTACCACCAGCTCGCCAAGGCGAACACGAACCTGTTCTTCTCACCGTCGAGCATCTCCACCGCGCTGGCGCTGGCCTACGCGGGGGCGCGCGGCACCACGGCAAGCGAGATGGCGAACACGCTGCACTTCGACAAGGTGCCCGGCAATGAGTTGCACGCCGCGTTCAACGCGCTCGCCCAAGAGCTGTTGGCGCCGCGCACGTCGGCCGACAAGGGTCGCAAGCCTCTCCAGCTCGAGCTGAGCAACAGTGCGTGGGGTCAGCGCGGCTACACGTTCCTGCGGGGCTACCTCGACACGTTGGCGAGGTATTACGGCGCGGGTATGCACCTCAGCGACTTCGAGCGGCACGCGGAAGCCGAGCGCGTGCGCATCAACTCGTATGTCGCGCAACAGACGAAGGGCCGCATCAAGGAGCTCTTGCCGCCCGGGATCATCGACGGCATGACGCGCCTGGTGCTCGTCAACACGATCACGTTCACCGCGCAGTGGCGCGTGCCGTTCAACCACGCACTGACGGAACTCAGGCCGTTCACCCGCCTCGACGGCACGACCGTCTCGGTCCCGATGATGCACCGCGATGAAGCGCGAGATGTCCCCGCTATGCAAGGCGATGGCTACCTCGCGGCGCGGCTGCCATATGCGGGCGGCGCGTCGATGCTGCTGATCGTGCCCGATGCCGGACACTTCGGTGCCGTGTCGGCTGCAGTCGGACCGGCGATGATCAGCTCGATCGACTCGCGCCTGACATCGGGCTGGACCGAGGTCTGGATGCCGCGCTTCGACCTCGAGTGGAAGCAGTCTCTCAATGAGACGCTGCAGACTCTCGGCACCCGCGCCGCGTTCGGCAATGCCGACTTCAGTGGCATGGACGGGACGCACAACTTGTTCATCTCCGGCGTCATGCACGACGCCAAGGTCCACGTCGACGAAGACGGCACCAAGGCAGCTGCCGCGACGGCTGCAGTGATGGAG
The DNA here is from genome assembly GCA_017882905.1 of Acidimicrobiia bacterium. Lineage (GTDB taxonomy): Bacteria > Actinomycetota > Acidimicrobiia > IMCC26256 > PALSA-610 > Chersky-683. The sequence goes on from JADGOO010000093.1 coordinate 2,525, forward strand.
CTCGACGCCAAGCTGTCGGGCATCACCGTCGACGCGAATCGTCCGTTCATCTACCTGATCCGCGACGACGCGACGGGGGCGATCCTGTTCGCCGGCCAGGTCCTCGACCCCCCCGTCACGTCCGTCGGCTGAGCACTCGAGCCCGCCCCAGACCACCAACCAGCGTGACGGATACGTCACCCTGACGTATCCGCAACGCTGGTTGGGTGCTCGTCAGGGGCGGAGGCGGGCGGTGAAGCGGCCGCTCTTGGTGTCGTGCTCCACGGCGAGCGGCACACCGAAGCACTCGCTCAACACGGCGTCGGTCAACACGGCGAGGATGTCGCCCTGCGCGAGCACCGCACCCGCGCGCAGCACCAGCGCGTGCGTGAAACCGGCCGGGATCTCCTCGAGGTGATGCGTCACCAGCACTGTCGCGGGCGCCCCCATGTCGTGCGCGATCGAGGCGAGGTCGCCGAGCACCTGTTCGCGTGCCCCGATGTCGAGACCGGCGGTGGGTTCGTCGAGCAACAGCAGCTCGGGGTCGCGCACGAGCGATCGGGCCAACAACGTGCGCTGCCGTTCACCGGCCGACAGCGTGTCGAAGCGGTGCTCGGCCAGCGCGCCCACGCCGAATCGTTCCAGCAACGCGGCCGCACGCGAGCGGTCGTCGACGGTGTAGCGGTGCCACCACGGCGCCAGCGCGGCATGCAGGCCGGTCATCACCACCTCGCACGCCGTCATCGACGGCTCGAGCCGCGACGCCAAAGCGGGCGAGCACAACGCCAAGCGCTCGCGCAGCGTGCGCACGTCGCAGTGCCCGAGCTCTTCGCCGAGCACGATCACTCGCCCCGCCGTCGGATGTTGGTAGAGCGACGCGATCCGCAACATCGACGTCTTGCCCGCGCCGTTCGCGCCGAGCACGACCCAGCGCTCGCCGGCCGAGACGCACCACGTGATGGTCGTGAGCGTGAGCGGTTCGCCGGCCTCGTACCGCAACGAGACGTCGTCGAACTCCAACTTGCGTGACGAGATCGCTATATCCGCCATCTTGTCATGCAAGTTCGGAGCGCGGGTGCTAGCAGCTGGGGCCGCTCGGGTTCGGTGCAGCGATCGGCTGCACCGACGGTGTGGGCGGGTTCGGCGGCATCGGATACGCGACCGACAAGCCGAACTCCTCGGCCACCCACAGGTGGCCGTTCAGACACGTGACCCCCACACCCACCGTCGTGAGCTGCGGCATCAGCAGCGTCGTGCGGTGCGGGCTCGAGTTCATGAACGCGAGGTGCGCGCCACCGGAGTCGCCCCACGTGGGGCCCCAACCGTTGTAGATGTTCTCGCGCAGCATCCGGTAGCGAGTGGAGTACGTGGGGTCGGCGAACAGCGCGCCCAGGTTCGAGTGGTACATCACGTTCTGTCCGGCCATCACGCCCGACCAGAACTGTGCGAAGTTGCCGAGCACCGGGTCGGCCGACAGCGTGTTCAACCCGCGTGCAGAACGCTCCACGTTGATGCGTGCGACCAGATCGTTGGCGATCGACTGCTGGCGTGACGCCGGCGCGTTGGGGTCACCGATGAGCTGCCCCGACGGTGTGGTGGCGTACACCTCGCCCGCAACCGTGGTGAACCAGAAGCCGCCACCGCGCGCCGGGCTCATGGCCGTCACGCCCCACACGGGCGGGTGCGAGACGACGGCCGCGGAGTGCACGGCCGAACCGAACGAGTACACGTGACCGTCGGCGCCCACGAGCCAGTAGCCCTGACCGGCCGATGCCATCCCGGCGATCGGGGCCGGGATCGGAAGGCCGCCGGTGGAGCCGTAGAAGCTGGCGTCGCCGAAGGAGAAGATGCCTCCGTCGCTGGCGACCATCCAGTAGCCCTGGCCGCTCGCGGTGGTGGCCATGCCCACGACGGGGCGAACGAGGTGCATGGCGCCGGTGGAGCCGAAGAAGCTAGCGTCGCCGAAGGAGAAGATGCCTCCGTCGCTCGCGACCATCCAGTAGCCCTGGCCGGATCGGGTGGTGCTCATGCCCACGATCGGCTGGTTGAGGTGCTGGCCGCCCATCGACCCGTAGAAGCTGGCGTCGCCGAAGGAGAAGATGCCTCCGTCGCGCGCCACGAGCCAGTAGCCGTGGCCGCTCGTGGTGGCCGCCATGCCGACCACGGGCTGATCGAGGGGGTGGCCGCCCATCGACCCGTAGAAGCCCGCGTCGCCGTAGGCGAACACGCTGCCGTCGGATCCTGCGACCCAGTAGCCGTTGCCCGACGGTGTGGAGGCCATCGACACGATCGGGGCCGACACGTGCCCGGCCGGTGAGCCGTAGTACTGCGCACCGGCTGCACCCGCGCCCGTCGGCACGACCACGAGCGCGGTGCCGGCGAGGGTGAGCACGGCGGTGATCGCGACTACTGCGCGGTGCGCCAGGAGTCGCGTGCGCCAGAGCGCCAGCGTGCGTGCCGACCTCGCGGTCGGTCTCATGGCCGGTCTCCGCCCGTCATCTGTGCCGATTCTGGCAGGGTGACCGAGCCGGTCCTCGCACTGGCGGCGTCGCTTCGCGTTCACTTTGCCGTATCCCCCCTTGCGCTTTACGGTCCGCAACTAGGCTCGCTCGCCATGCCAGCGCGCGTGCCTGACAAACCTGGCCTCGAGGGTCTCGAGCAACGCTGGTCAAATCGGTGGGAATCAGACGGTACGTACCGTTTTAACCGCTCAGTCTCCCGCGAGGGCGTGTTCTCCATCGACACGCCGCCGCCCACCGTGAGCGGATCGCTGCACGTCGGCCACGTGTGCTCGTACACGCATACCGACACGATCGCCCGATATCACCGCATGCGCGGCAAATCGGTGTTCTACCCCATCGGCTGGGACGACAACGGACTGCCCACCGAGCGCCGCGTGCAGAACTACTACGGCGTGCGCTGCGATCCCACGCTCGCCTACGACCCCGCCTACGTGCCCGACCCGCGCGCCGGCAACCTGCCCAAGGATCACCGCGACGTCCCCATCTCACGCGCCAACTTCTTGGAGCTGTGCGCGGTGCTGGTGGTCCAGGACGAGGAGAAGTTCGAGGAGCTGTGGCGCACGCTCGGCCTGTCGGTCGACTGGGCCATGACCTACACGACGATCGGCGAGGTCGCCCGGCGCACCAGCCAGCAGGCCTTCCTGCGCAATCTCGCACGCGGCGAGGCCTACAAGGCCGAGGCGCCCACGATGTGGGACGTCGACGACCAGACCGCCATCGCGCAGGCCGAGATGGAAGACCGCGAGGTGCCGGGCACCTACCACCGCCTCGCGTTCCACGGTCCCGATGGTGCAGACGACGTGTTCATCGAGACCACGCGCCCCGAGCTGCTGGCCGCGTGCGTTGCGCTCGTGGCGCACCCCGACGACGAGCGCTACCAGCCGCTGTTCGGCACCACCGTGCGCACGCCGCTGTTCGACGTAGAAGTGCCGGTGGTGGCGCACCGGCTTGCCGATCCCGAGAAGGGATCCGGCATCGCCATGATCTGCACGTTCGGCGATGTCACCGACGTGATCTGGTGGCGCGAGCTACGCCTCCCCACGCGCTCGATCATCGAGGTCGACGGTCGCATCAAGCGCGACGCGCCCGACGTGATCGCCACCGATGCTGCCCGGGCGGCCTACGCCGAGATCGCCGGCAAGTCGGTCAAGCAGGCGCAGGCGCGCGTCGTCGAGCTGCTCGAGGCATCGGCTGAGATGATCGGCCCGACGCGACCGATCACCCACCCGGTGAAGTTCTACGAGCGCGGCAAGCGCCCCCTCGAGATCGTCACGTCGCGCCAGTGGTACATCCGCAACGGTGGTCGCGACGACGATCGTCGCGCCGCGATGGTCGCACGCGGTCGCGAGCTCGACTGGGTGCCCGCATACATGCGCGCGCGTTACGAGAGCTGGGTGGAAGGGCTCAACGGCGACTGGCTCATCAGCCGTCAGCGCTTCTTCGGCGTGCCGTTCCCGGTGTGGTATCCGGTCGATGGCGAGGGCGTTGTCGACTATGACAGCCCGATCGTGCCCGCCGACGACACGCAGTTCCCGCTCGATCCGTCCACCGCAGTGCCGCCCGGCTTCACGGCCGATCAGCGCGGTGTTCCGAACGGCTTCGTGGGCGACCCCGATGTGATGGACACGTGGGCGACGTCGTCACTCACACCACAGATCGCGTGCGGTTACGCAGACGATCCCGACCTCTTCGCGCGCACGTTCCCGATGGATCTTCGACCGCAAGCGCACGAGATCATCCGCACGTGGCTGTTCTCCACGGTCGTGCGCGCGCACTACGAGCACGGCACGTTGCCGTGGCATCACGCGGCGATCAGCGGTTGGGTGCTCGACCCCGACCGCAAGAAGATGTCGAAGAGTCGCGGCAATGTGGTCGTCCCGATGGAGTGGCTCGAGAAGTACGGCGCCGATGCGCTGCGCTACTGGGCCGCGAGCGCTCGGCCCGGCACCGACGCCACCTTCGACGAAGGCCAGATCAAGGTGGGCCGCAAGCTCGCCATCAAGATCCTGAACCTCTCGAAGTTCGTGCTCATGAACGCGGCCGACGCGTCCGACGACCCGGCGGCCGTCACTCAGCCCCTCGACCGCGCGCTGCTCACGTCGATGGTGCAGCTCGTCGAGGAAGCCACGATCGCGTTCGACGCGTACGACTACGCGCGTGCACTCGAGCGCGCCGAGTCGTTCTTCTGGAGCTTCTGTGACGATTACGTGGAACTCGTGAAGGGTCGGGCGTGGGGCAACGAGACCGACGCCGAATCGGTCGCGCTCACCGAGTCGGCGCGTACGGCGCTGCGGCTCGCGCTCGCCACGCTGCTTCGACTGCTGGCGCCCTTTCTCGCGTTCGTGACCGAAGAGGTGTGGTCGTGGTGGCAGGAGGGATCGATCCACCGCGCGCCGTGGCCTGCGGCAGCGGAGCTCTCCGCCGCCGCGGAGGGTGGCGACCCGGCGGTGTACCAGCTGGTGGCCGAGGTGCTCGGCGAGGTGCGCAAGGTGAAGAGCGAAGCGAAGGTGAGCCTGGCCGCTCCGGCGCACCGCGTGGTCGTGCGCGACACGGCGGCGCGCCTCGAGCTCCTCGAGGCGGGCCGCGGCGATCTGTGTGCCGCCGGCAAGATCGGGCACCTGCGCCTCGAGGTCGCGCCTGCGTTCAGTGTCGAGGTCGACCTCGCCGAGGCCGGCTGAGTGGTGCCGGCTCCACTGTGACCCAGCAACGAGCGTGGCTCGATGCGCACGTGAACCTCGAACGCGGCGTCGGCGTGCCCGCGGCGCAGGCGCGGGCTACCGCGCCCACGCTCGATCGCATGCGCGGGGTGCTCGACCTGCTCGGTTCGCCGCACCTCGACGTTCCCACCGTGCACGTCACCGGCACGAACGGCAAGACGTCGATGGTGCGGATCACTGCCGCACTGCTCAAGTCGTTCGGTCTCAAGGTGGGTGTGTACACGAGCCCGAACTTGGTGCGCATCAACGAGCGGATGTCGATCCTCGACCCGCGCTATCCGGATCCGGATCCGGCGGCGGGAGAGATCAGCGACGCGCGCCTCGACGAGCTGCTCGACACGGTCGCGCGCATCGAACCGCACCTGGCTGAACTGCCGAGCTTCTTCGAGATCCTCACCGGCGCGGCGCTCTATTGGTTCGCCGACGAAGCCGTCGACGTGGCCGTGGTCGAAGTGGGCCTCGGTGGAACCTGGGATGCGACGAACCTCATCGACGCCGCGGTTGCTGCGATCACCAACGTGTCGATCGATCACGTCGAGTACCTCGGCCCCACGCGCGAAGAGATCGCGGCGGAGAAGGCCGGCATCGTGAAGCCCACGAGCGCGCTCGTGCTCGGAGAGACCGATCGCGATCTGCAGCGCATCTTCCTCGATCGCCATCCGCGCCGCGCGGTGGTGCGCCCCGACGACTTCGATCTCGTGCGCAGCACGCTCGCCGTGGGCGGGCGCGTGCTCGAGCTGCGCACACCGCTCGGCGCGTATCGCGACGTGTTCCTTGCGTTGCACGGCGCGCACCAGGCCGACAACGCAGCGACCGCGCTCACGGCCGCAGAGACGTTCGTCGACGAGGCGATCCCCGACGAGGTGGTGCGCGAAGCATTCGCGGCGGTGCGATCGCCAGGCCGCCTCGAGGTGGTCGGCCGGCACCCGTTGGTCCTGCTCGATGGCGCGCACAACCTCGCGGGCGCGGCGGCCCTGCGCGCCGCGCTCGACGACGAGTTCACGTTGGCGCCCGAGCAGCACCGCACGCTCGTGGTGGGCTTGCTGCGCGGCGAGTCGTCGGAGATGCTCGCCGCGCTCGGCATCGACGACGTGACCCATCTCGTGGTGTGCCGCCCGAGTTCGCCCCGGGCCCAGGATCCGCGCGCCCTGGCCAAGGCGGCCGAAGGTCTCGGTGTCGACCCCGACGCGATCGACGTGGCCGAGAGCGTGCAGGAGGCCCTCGGGCTGGCGATGCTGAGAGCCCCCGAAGACGGCCAGGTGGTGGTCACCGGCTCGCTCTACGTGGTGGGTGAGGCCCGCTCGATACTGGTGCGTTGAGGACGATCTCGTAACTTCCCGCTCCGATGAGCGATACGCGGACCCTCGTGTTGTGCAAGCCCGACGCCGTGGAGCGTCGCCTCGTGGGCGAGATCGTCGCCCGTCTCGAGCGCAAGGGCCTCACGATCTCGGCCCTCGAGCTGCGCACGCTCGACGAGGCGACGGCGCGCCGCCACTACGCCGAGCACGACGGCAAGCCGTTCTTCGGCGACCTCGTGAGCTTCATCACCCGGTCGCCGCTGGTGGCGATGGTGGTGGAGGGCCCCGACGCATGGAAGGTCGTGCGCACCCTCATGGGCACCACGAACCCTCGTGAGGCGGCGCCCGGAACGATCCGTGGTGATCTCGCGATCGAGCTCACCGAGAACCTCGTGCACGGATCCGACGGTCCCGACTCCGCGGAGCGCGAGATCGCGATCTTCTTCCCCAACTTGTAATTCGAGCGCGTGTCATCTGCGCCTGCTTCGCCCGGCGCGGCGAGCTCCCTGCGCACCCATTTCGCTCCTTCGTCGCTCCTGGGCGGCTCCGCTCGCCGCCTCTCTTATCCCTCAACCTGGCGGATCGCGCGTTGCTCCCGTAGCCTGGTCGGCGTCCGCCCGCGCCCCGTCTGGAGCCTCCTTCGTGTCCGAACCGTGGTACGCGCCCGTCATGGGGCGCGACATGGCGATCGACCTCGGCACCGCCAACACCCTCGTGTACGTGCGCGGGCGTGGTGTGGTGGTGAACGAGCCGTCGGTCGTCGCGGTGAACGCGCGCGACGGCCGGCCGCTCGCGGTCGGGCTCGAGGCGAAGCGCATGATCGGTCGCACGCCCGGACACATCCAGGCGATCCGCCCGCTCAAAGACGGCGTGATCAACGACTTCGACGTGTGCGAGAAGATGATCCGCTACTTCATCCAACGCGTGCACCAACGACGTTTCGCGAAGCCGCGCATGGTGATCTGCGTGCCGTCGGGCGTCACCGGCGTCGAACAGCGCGCGGTGCAAGAAGCCGCCGAGAACGCCGGCGCGCGGCGCCCCGTCGACATCATCGAAGAGCCGATGGCCGCCGCGATCGGCGCTGGCCTGCCGGTGCACGAACCGGCCGGCAACATGATCGTCGACATCGGGGGCGGCACCACTGAGGTCGCGGTCATCTCGCTCGGCGGCATTGTCGCGAGCGAATCGATCCGAATCGCGGGTGACGAGCTCGACGAGGCGATCGTCGCGTACGTGAAGCGCGAGTACTCGCTCGCGCTCGGCGAGCGCACCTCTGAAGAGATCAAGATCGCGCTCGGCAGCGCGTACCCCCTCGTCGAGGAGCTCTACGCGGAGATTCGCGGTCGAGACCTCGTGAGCGGTCTGCCGAAGACGGTGGTCGTGTCGACCGCAGAGATCCGAGAGGCGATCGAAGAGCCCGTCGCCGCCGTCGTCGACGCGGTGAAGGTCACGCTCGACAAGACGCCACCCGAGCTTGCGGCCGACATCATGGGTCGAGGCATCGTGCTCACCGGTGGTGGGGCGATGTTGCACGGCCTTCCGGAGCGCCTGCACGCAGAGACCGGCATGCCGATCGTCGTCGCCGAGAACCCCTTGTTCTCCGTGGCCGTCGGATCCGGTCTGTGTCTCGAGAACCGCAAGGTGCTGAAGGGCGTCCTGGCGAACTCGCACGACTGAGGCCGGCGTCGATGGCTCTGCAATCGCACGGCGCACGGCGTCGCTACGTGCTCGTGATCATCGTCTTGTCGGCGCTCACCCTCGCCACCTTGGATCAGCGCGCCGGTCAGTCGGGCGCGATAGGCAAGGTCGGCGACGCAGTGCACCGTGTGGTGCAGCCGTTCGCGTCGGCGGCCGACACGGTGTTCTCACCAGTGCACGACTGGTTCGACGGCGTGATCCACTCCGGCCACCTCAAAGCCGACAACCGCCGATTGCGCCAGCAGCTCGCGGCGTTGGAAGCGCGCCAGCAAGAGGTCACGCAGGCGATCTCCGCCAACCGCTACTTCAACAGCTTCTTCCACAAGCCGTTCCTCGACGACTACAAGACCGTGGGCGCGTGGGTGCAGTCGGGCTCGATCGACAACCTGAGTCACACGATCACGATCGACCGGGGCACCGAGTCGGGCGTCGTCGCGGGGATGGCCGTGATCGCAGGCGGTGGGCTCGTCGGTCGCATCTACCGATCGTGGGATGGCGGCAGCCAGGTGCTCCTCGCGACCGACCCCACGTTCGGCGCGGCGATCACGATGTTGCCCAGCGGGCTGTTCGGCACCGCGCAGACGCAACCCGATCACACGATGCGCATCGTGTTCTCAATTGATTCGCGTCATCCCGCGCTGTCGAAGTTCAAGGTGGGCGATGTCGCGCAGACGTGTGGCTGTCCGGGAAGCGACTTCCCGACGGGCATCCCCGTCGGAGCCGTGCTGAGCGCGACGCCGTCGGGTCCCGAAGTGGTCGTGCGCCTCGCGCCGTTCGTCGACTTCGGTGCGCTCGACGTGGTGAAGGTCGTGATCTGGTCGAGTGGCGACCCGATCCCCAAGTCGCTGGTTCCCTCCACCACGGCACCGACCACGACCACGGTGCCGGGCACGACCACGACGACCAGCTCTACCTCCTCGTCGTCTTCCTCGTCGTCGTCGTCGTCGTCGTCGACGACGCCCACCACCTGAGGCTCGGATGCGGTCGCTGCGCTACGTGCCTCTCGCCGCGGTGGTGGTGATCACCCAAGTTGCGCTGTTCCCCCAGCTGCGCATCCTCGGCGTCGTGCCCGATCTCGGGCTGCTCTTCGCGCTCGCGGTCGCCTGGTACGAAGGGTCCGAGACCGGCGCGGTGTTCGGGTTCTTCGTGGGGTGTGCCTACGACCTGTTCCTGACCACGCCGCTCGGCATGTCGGGTCTGTCGTACGCGGTCTGCGCGTGGCTGCTCGGCTTCACCCAGGGCGCGATCGCCCGTCGCAGCCGGCTGCTCGCCGCGGCGATCGGCCTGCTCGGCGGCATCGTCAGCGGCTCGATCTTCGTGGCGGCATCGATCCTGGCCGGCGCCGACCAGCTGCAGCGCCCCGCGGTGATCGGCGTGATCGTCAAGGCGGCCTGTTACGACGCGCTGCTCGCGCCGGCCCTGTTCGGCTTGGTCACCCTCGTACGCGGCCGCCGCACCGTCGGCCTGCTCTGAGGCCCCACCGATGGCTGCGTCGCTCTCTCAGGCGCCCCGCTGGTCCATGGCGGCCGCCGTTCGCGTACCGTTGGCAGCAACTCCTGCATGAACGATTCCTCCCGTGTCCGCGTCTCCATCGTCGGCGTAGTCGTGGCGGCCCTCTTCTGCTCGCTGTTGGCGCGCCTGTGGTTCTTGCAGGTGAACGAGAGCGGCACGATCGTGGCGGCCATCTCGCAACAGACGCTGCGCACCGTGCGCACGGAAGCGCCGCGCGGTGTGATCCTCGATCGCAACGGCCTCGAGCTCGTCACGAACCGAGTGAGCTGGGTGATCAGCGCCGACCCGAAGTTGCGCGGCTTGTCCCACACCGACCCGACCCGCATCGCGGTGCTCGGACGGCTCAGCGAGACGTTGTGCGGGAACGCGGCGAAGACGCCGCAGTGTGCGAACGTGGCCACGCTCACCAAGCGCCTCGACGATCCGCGACGGGCGCCCGTGGAGGATGCGATCCTCGCTACCGACGTCTCCAATGTCGTGCGCACCGAGATCGTCGAGCACGCCAGCGACTACGCGCACCTCTCCCTGGTCGCGCTCGCGGTCCGCCGGTATCCGTACCGCAACGACGCCGCGCAAGTGCTCGGATACATCGGTCGCGTCAACGCCGACGACCTCAAGCGTCACCCCGATTATGGCTTGAACGACACGATCGGGCGCGCCGGAGTGGAAGCGGCGTTCGAAGCCGCGTTGCGCGGCGTTCCGTCGTCGCAGACGGTGCTCACCAATCCGGCTGGTCAAGTGGTCGGCGACCCGGTGCGCCAGACGCCCGCGCAACCCGGACACGACGTGCGCCTCACGATCGACGTGCACGTGCAAGACGCCGCGCAGCGCGCACTTGCCGCAGGCATCCAGGTGGCGCGGACCGAGGACTGGACCGACCTCACACCCACGTACGGTCTGTACAAGTACCGCGCGACGGGCGGTTCGGTGGTCGTGCTCGACACCACCAACGGTGACGTGCTCGCGGCGGCGTCGAACCCCGACTACGACCCGAACATCAGCATCGATGGCTTCAACGCGCTCGAGTGGGGTTTGCTCAACTCGAAGCAGAGCAACTACCCGCTCATCGACCGCGCCACATCGGGTCTGTACGCGCCAGGTTCCACGTTCAAGCTGGTGTCGTCGTTCGCGGCAGTGGCAGCCGGCGTGCGCGGCAAGGACGAGCCGTTCGACGACCAGGGCTGCTACCAGTCGACGAACTCGACCGACAAGCGCAAGAAGTGCAACGCGAGCAACGCCGTGTACGGACGGGTCGCGCTCCAGAAGGCCATCACCGTGTCGAGCGACGCGTACTTCTACAGCGTCGGCGACGCGCTGTGGGGTGTGTGGAAGAGCGGCGATCAGGGTCGCGGCAATGCCATCCAGAAGTGGGCGCGCATCTTCGGCTTCGACGCGCCCACCGGCATTGCGCTCTCCGAGTCGAGCGGTCGCATCCCCGATGCCACGTGGCGGCGCAACTACGTGCTCGCGCAGGCCAAGCGTGGCATCGAGCCCTACAAGTCGAACACCGCCGGCTACATCGGTTGGAACCCGGGCGACAACATGAACACCGCCGTCGGGCAGGGCGATGTGCTCGTGACGCCGCTGCAGCTCGCCGATGCGTACGCCGCGTTCGCGAACGGCGGCACGCTCTGGCAACCGCGTCTCGCCGACGCCATCCTCGACGGCAAGCAGGTGATCACGAAGTTCGCGCCGCGGGCGCGAGGTCAGGTGGCGATGGCGGCCGACGTACGCGACGCGATGCTCGCCGGCTTCCAGGGCGCGGTCCAGGACACGCAGGCGCCGGGTACCGCGGCCAAAGCCTTCCAAGGCTTCCCGTTCGCGCAGGTTCCCGTGGCCGGCAAGACCGGCACGGCGCAGGTCGGCGCACCGGTTCCCGACTGCATCAAGCACTTGCCCAACGGTTCGAACGATGTGACGAGCTGCAAGGGCGACACGTCGTGGTTCGCCGGCATGTTCGGTGGCGACCCGAGCCATCCGCGTTACGTGATCGTGGTCAACGTGGAGGAAGGTGGGCGCGGCGGCAACGTGGCCGCGCCGATCGCTCGCCAGATCATCGAGGCGATGATGAACGTGGTGCCCCGCAGCGGCCCGATCCCGAACCTCACGACGAGTCACGACTGATGGCCACGTACGACAGCCCGCTGTCTCGCTCGCGCCACGAACCGCGGGTGTTCGCGACCCGCGCCGACCCGCACCCGATCTTCCACATCGACTGGCTGATGTTGATGGCAGCCGGCGCGGTCACGGCGCTCGGTCTGCTCATGATCTACAGCTCGACGCGCACGCATCTCGCATTGAACAGCACCTCCACGATGTACTACGTGGAGCGCCAGGGCATCGCGCTCGGCATCGGGCTCGTGCTCGCGCTCCTCGCGACGGTGATCGACTACCGCAAGCTCCAAGAGCTCTGGCCGTTGCTCTACGGGGCGACGTTGCCATTGCTCTTCGTGGTGCGCTTCGTGGGCCACGACCGCGGCGGAACGACCGCCTGGTTCAACGTGGGGCCGTTGCAGTTCCAGCCGTCGGAGATCGCGAAGCTCGCCGTGATCGTGGCCCTGGCCGGCTACTGCCAGCAGCACCGAGGTGAGCTCGACGCCTGGCGGCTGGCGGTCGCGCTCACGCTGGCCGGGATCCCGATGGGTCTCGTGATGCTCCAGAACGACCTTGGCACGATGCTCGTGATGGGCGTGTGTGTGATCGCGGTGTTGGTCGTGGCGGGCCTCAAGCCGCTGCACCTCGCGGTGCTGGCCCTCCTCGCGGTCACGTTGGTCGGCGCACTGATCAGCACCGGCACGTTCAGCAGCTACCGCGCCGACCGCATCCTCACGTTCCTCGACCAAGGCTCGAAGGTCGCGCTCAAGAACGCGACGTCGGCGCAGTACAGCCTCTTGCAGTCGAAGAACGCCATCGCGCACGGTGGCCTCACGGGCCAGGGGCTGTTCAACGGCACCCTCACCAAGACCGACGCCGTGCCCGAGCAGCGCACCGACTTCATCTTCACGGCGGTGGGCGAGGAGCTGGGCTTCCGGGGCGGCGCGCTGCTCTTGGCGCTCTACGCCCTGATCGTGTGGCGCACATGGCGAACCGCCCTGACGGCCGGCGACTTCTTCGGCACCCTGATCGCCACGGGACTGGTGGCGATGTTCGCCTTCCAGGTCTTCGAGAACGTGGGGATGACCATGGGCATCATGCCCATCACGGGCATCCCGCTGCCGTTCATGAGCTACGGGGGCTCGGCCGAGATCGCGTACTGGATCGCGATCGGCCTGATCGCCAACATCCACATGCGCCGTTTCGCCTGATTTGGGCAACTGCGGGGAATAAGCCGGAGTCGGTCCGCCACCGAGTACAGTGGCTCCGATAATGATCGACCTCTGGCCGCGGATCGAACCGCTCCTGGCCAAGGTGGAGAAGCCGGCTCGCTACATCGGCATGGAGCGTGGCGCCGTGCGGCCCGCGTGGGCGCCGCACAAGGCGGCCTGGCTCCTGATCTATCCCGACACCTACGAGATCGGCCTCCCCAACCAGGGGCTCCAGATCCTCTACGAGATCCTGAACGAACGCCCCGACGCGGTGGCGGAGCGCGCGTACGCGCCGTGGACGGATCTGGCCGGTTCGCTGCGGGCCAACGGCGTGCCGTTCTTCTCGGTCGACACGCACCGCGCCGCCTCCGATTTCGACGTGCTGGCCTTCAACCTGTCGGCCGAGCTGGTCTTCACGAACCTCCTCGACCTCGTCGACATGGCCGGCGTCCCGATCCGTGCCGAGGAGCGCCGGCCCGAGCACCCGCTGGTGCTCGCCGGTGGTCACTGTGCCTTCAACCCCGAGCCGCTCGCCGACTTCGTCGATGCGTTCGTCATCGGCGAGGGTGAAGAGGTCGTCGGCGAGATCACCGAGGTGCTGGGCGCCTGGAAGCGCGGCGGGCGCGCCGATCGTGAGGCGCTCCTGCACGATCTCGCCACGATCCCGGGCGTCTACGTGCCGTCGATGTACGACGTGGAGTACGACGGCGCGCGGCTCCTGGCCGTCACGCCGCGATACCCCGACGTGCCCGCCCGCGTCGACAAGCGCACGGTTGCTGATCTCGACGAGTGGCCTTACCCCAAGAACCAGCTGGTGCCGCTCATCGAAGTGGTGCACGATCGGCTCAACGTCGAGGTGTTCCGCGGGTGCACGCGTGGCTGTCGCTTCTGCCAGGCGGGGATGATCACGCGTCCGGTGCGCGAGCGCTCGGCCGAGCAGGTGCGCACGATGGTGCGCGACGGCATCCGGCGCACCGGCTACGACGAGGTGGCGCTCACGTCACTGTCCACGGCCGACTTCTCGGGCATCGAGGGTGTGGTCGCCGACCTCGTGCGCGAGCAAGAGGGCACCGGTCAGGTGTCGGTGAGCCTGCCGAGCCTGCGCGTCGACGCGTTCACGGTGGGGATCGCCGGCGAGATCCAGAAGGTGCGCCGAACCGGGCTCACGTTCGCACCCGAAGCGGGCTCGTGGCGACTGCGCCAGGTGATCAACAAGCTCATCGTGGAAGAAGACCTCTACGCCGCGGCCGATGCTGCGTTCGCAAGTGGATGGCGGCGCCTCAAGCTCTACTTCCTCACCGGCTTGCCCACCGAGATGGATGCCGACACGCTCGGCATCGCCGAGCTTGCCCGCAAGGTCACCGAGATCGGCCGCACCCACACCAAAGGCGCGTCGGCCACGGTGAGCGTGGGTGGGTTCGTGCCGAAGGCCCACACGCCGTTCCAGTGGTTCGGCCAGAACGGCGTGGAGGAGCTGCACCGCAAGATCAACCTGTTGCGCGACGACCTGCGGCGCGACCGGTCGGTGCAGGTGAAGTGGCACGATCCCGAGGCGACGTTCGCCGAGGGGTTGTGCAGCCGGGGCGATCGCCGCGTGGGGCGTGTGATCGAGCGGGTCTGGCGCAATGGGGGCACATTCCAGGAGTGGTCCGAGCACTTCTCGCTCGACCGGTGGATCGACGCGTGCGCAGCCGAGGGCATCGACCCCGACTGGTACGTCACGCGCCACCGCGACGACAGCGAGGTCCTGCCCTGGGACCACATCGCGGCCGGGTTGCACAAGGACTTCCTGTGGAACGACTGGCAGGCTGCGCTGGCCGAGCACGGGCTCCCCGATTGTCGCTGGACGCCGTGCTACGACTGCGGCGTGTGCACCGACTACGCGCTCGAGCACGTGGTGGCGTCGGCGGTGGCACCGGCAGGCGGCAGCCAGGGAACCGGCCAGGATCTCGCCCGTGGTGGCGAGGTCGGGGTGCGGTTCCTCGGTACGAAGCCGGCGGCCGTGTCGTGAAGTTCGGCTCCAGCTTCCCAGTGCGCGTGCGCTTCGACAAGCGTGGGCGGGTGCGGTGGATCAGTCACCGCGACGTGGCCCGTGCCTTCGAGCGTGCGTTTCGCATCGAAGCGCTGCCCCTCGCGTTCAGCGAGGGTTTCTCACCCCGGCCGAAGGTGAGCTTCGGGTTGGCGTTGCCGACCGGTGCCGAGAGCGACGATGAGTACCTCGACGTGTGCTTCGCCGAGGCCGTCGATCTCGACCGGTTGCCCGACGCGCTCTCCGCGGTCTTGCCGATCGGGATCCGGGTGCTCGGCGTGGCGCCGCTCGAGGAGGGCGCTCCCGCCCTGCAAGACGCGGTCAACGCAGTGCGCTGGGAGCTCGAGGTCGTGCACGACGATGCGGCCGGGTTGCTCGTCGAGCGCGATGCGCTCGCCGACGCGCTCGCCCACTTCGAGCGGGCCGACAGCATCGTGATCCCTCGTACCCGCAAGGGCCGTACGGCCGACGGAGATGTCCGCGCCCCGGTGCGTCACATCGAGCTGCTCGACAACTCGGTGGTGGCGTTCGAGGCGAACACGCACCTGAACAGCATCAAACCTGTGGAGCTGCTCCGCGCGTTGGCGCATGTCGCGCCGGCGTTGGGGGAGCTCACGGAACGGCGCCTCGTGCGCACGCATCAATGGATCGAGCGCGACGGCGCGCGGCTGAGTCCGCTCGACGCCGACACGCGCCCGCGTGTGCCGGAGGCACGCGCGTCATGAGGAAAGGCTTCCATGTCCGAGCTCGACACGACCCCCGAGGCCGGCTCGACCGACACGCCCGCGCCCACCGCGCCTGAGGCAGTCGCTCAGCCCACCGCCACCACCCAGGCTCCGCTTGGCACCGACGACGAAGCGCCGCTCGCGGTCGACAGCCCCGCGCCGCTCGCGGTCGACACCGACGTCGACACGGACGACGGCGACATGGACGACGGCGACGACGACGATGACTCGGGCGATGACGACGAGGGCGATGGCGGCGCCGCCGAAGGGGGCCTGAGCGCGCCAGCCGGCGATGGCACCGGCGCGCCGAAGAAGCGGCGCCGGCGGGGCAAGCGCGGTGGACGCAACCGCAACAAGAAGCCCGCGGGCGCGGGCGGGCCGGGAGGGCCGGGCGGGCCAGTCGCAGCCGTAGTGCCCGGCGTCGACGTCGACGGCAGTGATGTCGACCTGCCCGACGACTGGACCGACGCTGCCGCCGACCGTGGCTACACCGACGACGACGTGCTCGTGGCGGCCAAGGAAGACGCCGGGCTCGTAGCCGCCGAAGCGGATGTCGAGCTCGACGACGAGCTGAGTGACGACGACGGCACCCACCGGTTCCTGATGCCGGCGGTTCCTCCGCCCGTGACGCGGCCCCGAACCGAGGCGCCGGCCGCCCGGTCGAACGGGCGGGGCGGCAACGCCTCGGGGGGTGGCGGGAACGCCAAGCAGGGTGCCGGCGCGGCCGCTCGTGCCGGTTCTGGCGGCGACGCCGACGACGATGGGGCGGGCGACGACAACGGAGCCGCCGACGGGCCGGCCAAGAAGAAGCGCCGCCGCCGGGGCGGGCGCGGCCGCAACAAGAAGCCGGTCTCCGCGGTCGCCGCGGCCGCCGGCGCGCACGTGGCGGGTGGCCTCGACTACGACGCCGAAGACGGCGTGTCGGTGCTCGACTCGCTCGACGAGGCCACGCTCGAGAAGCGTCGCGGTCTGCAGCGCAAGGGGCGGCCCACCGGTCGTTACGTGATGGTCGTGCACACGCACGCGGCGTCGGGCCGTTCGCACGTGGCCATGCTCGAGGGCCGCAACCTCGTCGAGCACTACGTCGCCGAGCCCCAGGACGACGAGCGCAACATCGACGGCAACATCTATCTCGGCAAGGTGCAGAACGTGCAGCCCGGCATGGAGGCCGCTTTCGTCGACATCGGTACGCAGAAGAACGCGATCTTGTACCGCGGCGACGTGAAGTTCGATCCGGGCGACCACGACGCCGGCGACCGCCAGCGCATCGAGCGGATGTTGCGCAACGGTGACCGCATCGTCGTGCAGGTCACGAAGAACCCCATTGCGCACAAGGGCGCCCGGCTCACCCAGGAGGTGAGCCTGGCCGGACGCTTCGTGGTGATGGTGCCCAACGAGCCCGGCACGTACGGCATCTCGAAGCGCCTGCCCGACGACGAGCGCAAGCGCCTGCGGCGCATCCTCGACCGTGTGAAGCCCGACAAGGCGGGGCTGATCGTGCGGACCGCAGCCGAAGGCGCAACCGAAGAGGAGCTCGAGCGCGACCTGCGCCGACTCACCGCGCAGTGGGAGCAGATCGAACAGTTGGCCAAGTCGGTCAAGCCGGGCACGCTGCTCTACAAGGAGCCGGCGCTTGCGATCCGTGTGATCCGCGAGGAGTTCACCAAGGAGCACCGCGCGGTCGTCATCGACAACCGCGACCTCTACGAAGAAGTGAGCGCCTACGTGGAGGCGGTTGCGCCCGAGCTCTCAGACCGCATCGAGTTCTACGACACGGTGGCCGAAGGGTTCCCGCTCTTCGAGCGATACCACGTGCACGAACAGCTCCACAAGGCGCTCGACCGCAAGGTGTGGCTCCCGTCGGGCGGCTCGATCGTCATCGAGCACACCGAGGCGCTCACCGTCATCGACGTGAACACGGGCAAGAACGTCGGCAAGTCGAACCTCGAAGAGACCGTCTATCGCAACAACCTCGAAGCGGCCGAGGTGATCGCCCGGGAGCTGCGCCTGCGCGACGTGGGCGGCATCATCGTCATCGACTTCATCGACATGGAGCCCAAGGCGAACCGGGAGTCGGTGGAGCGGGTGTTCCGTGAGGCGCTCGCCCGCGACAAGACCCGCACCCAGACCTTCCCGATCTCGGAGCTGGGCCTCCTCGAGATGACCCGCAAGCGGATCTCCGAGGGCCTCGTGGAGTCGTTCAGCCACGTGTGCGAGCACTGCGAAGGCCGGGGGATCACCGTCGACCTCAGTGAGCTCGACAGTTAGGGGTATCATCTCCCGGTCGCGCGCCAGGCTCTTTGGCCTCGCGCGGCCGGGAATCCTCGGGCCGACCCGGCCCCCACGGCCCCGACGTCCAAGCACGGCGAAGATCTGAACTGAGAGCCCCACGATGTATGCAGTGATCGAGAGCGGTGGCAAGCAGTACCGCGTCGAGGAAGGCCAGCGCCTCTCGGTGGAGCGGCTCGGCGGCGACGAGGTCTCGTTGCGGCCGGTGCTGGTCGTCGACGGCGACGACGTGCTCGCCGCCCCGTCGGACCTGGCCGGCGCGAGCGTGACCGCTCGCGTGGTCGGTGAGACCAAGGGGCCGAAGATCAACGGCTTCAAGTACCGCGACAAGACCAACTGGCGCCGCCGCTTCGGCCACCGCCAGCACTACACCGAGGTCGAGATCGTCTCGATCTCGAGAGGGTGATGCGCTGATGTCGAAGAAGAAGGGCGCGGCTTCCTCGCGCAACGGCCGTGACTCGAACGCGCAGCGCCTCGGCGTGAAGCGATTCGGCGGCGAGCTCGTCAGCGCAGGCACGATCATCGTGCGTCAGCGCGGCACGAAGTTCCACCCCGGCAACAACGTGGGCCGTGGCGGCGACGACACCCTGTTCGCCAAGGCCGACGGTCACGTGCTCTTCGCGCTCCGCCGTGGCCGCAAGCACGTCGACATCGTCCCCACCGCAGCACCCGAAGCCTGAGACTCGCTTCGACCTAGGCGACGGGTTCGAGGCCCTCGGGGAGGGCTTCGGCATGCACCACCGCGAGCGTGCGCGTCGCGCGGGTGATCGTCACGTAGAGCAGGCGCAGTCCGGCCTGATCAGGCGCCACGAGCCGAGCCGGTTCGACCACGACCACGTGGTCGAACTCGAGCCCTTTCGCCTCGGTGGCGTCGAGCACCGCCACGGGCGCCTCGAGTGCTTCGGCACCCGAGGCCGCGCCCACATCGGAGAGCGTGGCTCGCAGCAGAGCGTGCAGATCGCTCGGCGAGATCACCGCGACCGTGCCCCCGCGCTCGCAGGCTTCGCGTGCGAGCGCCGCGGTGCGGGTGATGAGCGCATCGGCGGTGACGGCGATGAAGCTCGGTACCTCGTCGGTGCGCCGCACGCTGCGCGACGGTTCGACGGTCGGTGCAGCCACGGCCAACAGCCGCGCTGCGACGTCCATGATCTCGGCGGGCGTGCGGTAGTTGACCGACAGGGTGGCGAAGCGCGGCGGCGGTCCACCCGCGCGTACCGGTAGCTGTGCCAACACCTGCGACCACTCGCTCACCGCGCCGGGCCGGCTCGCCTGGCCGGGGTCGCCGACCACGGTGAACGAACCGGTGGGGCAGCGGCGCGCCAACATGCGCCACTGCATCACGGTCAGGTCTTGGGCTTCGTCGACGAGCACGTGCCCGAACGTGCGCAGCTCCGTCGGCGCCTCGGCGTCGGTGGGGCCATCGCCGTACCGCGTCGCGATGTCGAGCGGGCTCATGAACCCGCCCACGTCGGCGAGGTTGTCCACTACACGCTGCGCCGTGTCGATCGCGCCACTGTCGGCAGCGCGGCGACGACGGCGACGCGGGCGCGCCAGCTCCATCGGGCCCAACAGCGCGTCGGCCTCGTCGATGATCGCCACATCGGCCTGCGACCACGGCGCGGTCGTCGGATCTGCGGCGCGGGCGCGGTGCAACAGCTCTTGTTCGGCCTCGCTGAGCAGCCCCTGCGAGGCGCTGCGCACCAACGCGCGGAACCCGAAGAGGTCGTTGATGAGCTCCACTCCCGACAGCACCGGCCAGAGCCGCTCGAGCAGATCGCGCACCTCGGGGCGGCGCCGCAGACGACCCGCCAGCTCCTGTTCCCAACCTTCGGGCAGCGCGTCGCCCCTCGCGAGCGCCCGGCCCACGATGCCGTCGACCGTGGACGCAGCGGCGGCGTTGTCCTCACCGCTGTCGAGGCGACGCTGCTCGTACACCCGCGCCGCGCTCTGCTTGTAGCGAGAGATCAACAGATCGAGGACGCGCCGCGTCACATACGGCCGCGCCGCGTTGTGCGGACCTCGCTGGCGGCGCGCGCCGCGCACCACGCGTGCCGCGTCTTCACGCGACAGGCGCACCCGCAAACCGTCGATCATGAACGCGACATCGCGCGGCAGCCCACGTTCGCGGTCGGCGATCGCGCGCGCCACCACGTCGGCCATGCGCGCGTCGCCCTTCAGCGCCGCGACCTCCGACGGTTCCGCACCCAACGCGACCAGCTGCGGCTTGAGGCTCGGGATCGTGGCCAGCTGCACGTCTTGCTCGCCGAGTGACGGCAGCACCTGCTCGATGTAGCGCAAGAACACCGTGCTCGGACCCACGACGAGCACGCCCTGCGCGCCGAGGCGGCGGCGATACGTGTACAGCAGGTACGCGGCCCGGTGCAGCGCGACTGCGGTCTTGCCCGTACCCGGACCACCCGCGACCACCAGCACGCCCGCCATGTCGGCGCGGATCGCTTCGTCCTGTTCGGCTTGGATCGTGGCGATGATGTCGCCCATGCGACCCGTGCGGTGCCGTTCCAACGCCGCGAACAACGCGCCTTCGCCGGCCACCGTGAAGCCCGCCGCGTCGGTGGCCGCAGTGTCGAAGACCTCGTCGTCGAGGCTCGTCACCTCGCGACCATCGCGCGTGATGAGGTGGCGGCGACGCGCCACACCCATCGGTGCGATCGCCGTCGCTCGGTAGAACGGTTCGGCGATCGGCGCTCGCCAATCGATCACGAGTGGCGTGTGCGCGTCGTCGTCGACCGCGAGGCGCCCCACGTACCACGTGCCACCGTCGACCTCGTCGAGCCGGCCGAACACGAGCGGCGCTTGACCGATCTCGAGCTCGGCGAGTCTCCGAGCCGTCACGTCGTAGGCGATGTCGCGCTCGAGGCGCGCCTGATGCGTGCCACCCGCGCGCACATCGGAATACGCCTCGCGCACGCTCTGCGCCGACGCCCGCATCGCGTCGAGACGGTCGTACGCCGCGTCGACATACGCCTGTTCGGCCGCGATCTCACCTTCGAGCGGGCGCCCGCCCTGGTCGTCGTGCTCGTCATGGTGCTCGGTGTGGTGCTCGTAGTTCACGCGTGCCGCTCTCATCCGCCGAGCGAGGGAGCCGGTCATTCTACGGCCCGCGACTCTCCGCCCGACACCCTGTCGGTGCGGGGCCGTTTCTCCACCCCCGCTCGCTGCGCTCGCGCCCCGGTGGGGCTCCGACGTCTGATTGGGCGCTGCGCCTCCGGCCAGGGATCTAGCGTTCGGCGCTGTATGGGCCGACCCACCGCGCTGCACTTCACGCCCGACGCCGAGGCCAACCGGCTGCTCGCCGCCGAACCCTTGGCCACCATGATCGGCATGCTGCTCGACCAGCAGGTCACCATGGAGAGCGCGTTCCGCGGGCCCTACCTGCTCAAGGAGCGCCTCGGAGGCCGGCTCGACGCCGCCCAGATCGCGGCCATGCCCGCCGACGACCTCGAGGCCGTGTTCAAAGCCCGCCCCGCCCTGCACCGCTTCCCGGGCTCCATGGCCAAGCGCACCCAGGCGCTCTGCCAACACCTCGTCGAGCACTACGGCGGCGACGCAGCCAACGTGTGGAAACGAGCCAAGACCGGCGACGAGCTGCTCGCCCGCGTGCGGGCACTGCCCGGCTTCGGTGCCGACAAGGCCCGCATCTTCGTCGGCCTCCTCGGCAAGCGCCTCGGCGTACGGCCCGCCGGCTGGGAGCAGGTCGCCGCCGACTGGGCCACGATCGCCGACGTCGACCGCTACGAACGCATCGCCGAGATCCGCGACGCCAAGCGAGAACGCAAGAGGGCGGCCCGCGACACTTCGGCCGGCTAGCTGGTTGGTGCGAGGCCGCTTCTCCTCCCCGCTCGCTGCGGCCCGCGACTTGGGCGGCGGCTGGTTGGTTGGTGCGGGGCCGCTCTTCTACCCCCGCTCGCTTCGCTCGCGCCCCGGAGGGGCTTCTGGCTCCGCATCCCCGCGCCGCGCCGCATCCTGGCCGGTCGTTTACGGCTCGGAGCCTTGTGGCCTTGCGCCCGTATCCTTCCTGGTAGATGTCGCAGTTCGTCGATGAAGCCCAGCTCAACGTGCGTGGTGGCGATGGCGGCGCGGGCGCGATGTCGTTCCGGCGCGAAGCCCATGTGCCCAAAGGGGGGCCCGACGGCGGTGACGGCGGACGGGGTGGCGACGTGTGGTTGCGGGCCAACCGTCAGGTCGCGTCGTTGCTCGCGTTCCGCGACCATCCGCACCGGCGGGCCGAGTCGGGCACCCACGGCAGCGGGGCCAAGCGGCACGGCCGGGCCGGCGTCGATCTCTACATCGACGTCCCCGAAGGCACCATCGTGCGTGACCACGAGACCGGTGAGGTGCTCGCCGATCTCGTCGCAGCCGGCGACCGGTGGCTCGCCGCGGCCGGCGGCCGGGGCGGGCGTGGCAACGCACGGTTCTTGTCGAACCGCCGGCGCGCGCCGCACTTCGCCGAACAGGGTGAGTACGGCGTCGATCGTTGGTTGCGCCTCGAGCTCAAGCTCATGGCCGACGTCGCGCTCGTCGGCTTCCCGAACGCGGGCAAGAGCACGCTCATCTCCGCCATCAGCGCGGCGCGGCCCAAGATCGCCGACTATCCGTTCACGACGCTCGTGCCGAACCTCGGTGTGGTGCGCTGGCACGAGCACGAGTTCGTGGTCGCCGACATCCCCGGGCTCATCGAAGGCGCAGCGGTTGGCAAGGGCCTCGGTCACCAGTTCCTACGCCACGTGGAACGGGCGCGCGTGCTCGTGATCCTGCTCGACCTCGCTGCGATCGATGGCCGCTCACCCGAAGACCAGGAACGCGTGCTGCTCGGCGAGCTCGGCGCGTACGAACCCGCGTTGCTCGAACGGGCGCGGGTGGTCGTCGGATCGAAAGCCGACATCGCCACACACACCGACTACGACGGGTTGCGCATCTCGGCTGCCACCCGCCAAGGCCTCGACGAGCTCCTCGCGTTGATCGCGCCGCGCGTCGTCGAAGCGCGACTCTCGGAACCCGACGCGGAGACCTACGCCGTGCTGCGTCCGGCCGACGAAGGCATCTCCGTGGTGCGCGAAGGCGAGCACGCATGGCGTGTGCGCGGTCGCGCGGCCGAGCGAGCCGTGGCCGTGAGCGACCTCACCGACGACGACGCGGCCGTCTACGTGCAACACCGCCTCGAACGCCTCGGCGTCGACCGTGCGCTCGTGCGCGCCGGAGTGATCGACGGCGACGTCGTGCGGATCGGTGACCTCGAGCTCGACTACCGCGAAGATGGGCTCCTGTGAGCGGTGGCGTTGCCGCGAGCTCGCTCGCGGTGGTGAAGGTGGGCACGTCGTCGGTCACGGACGCGCGTGGCGTGCTCGACGTGGCTGCGCTGGCCAAGCTCTGCGCCGAGCTCGCCGCGGCGCGCGACGAGGGGTGGCGGGTGGTGCTCGTGCTCTCGGGCGCCGTTGCTGCCGGTATGCCCGCGCTCGGTCTCGACCAGCGTCCCACCGACGTGGGGCTGTTGCAGGCCATCGCGGCCGTCGGCCAACCCCGGCTCGTGGCCCAGCTGTCGGAGCTGCTCGCGCCCCAGGGCGTAGTCGCCGGGCAGGTGCTGCTCACGCCGTTCGACTTCGTGCAGCGCACGCAGTACCTGCACGCACGCGAGACGTTCACGCGGCTGCTCGATCTCGGCGTGTTGCCCGTGGTGAACGAGAACGACGCCGTCACCGACGACGAGATGCGCTACGGCGACAACGACCGACTCGCCGCGCTCGTGTCGCACATGCTCGGCGCGCAGGTGCTCGTGCTGCTCACCGACCAGAGCGGTCTGTTCACCGCCGACCCGCGGCTCGTGGAGAGCGCGTCACTGATCGAAGAGATCGTCGAGATCGACGCCGCGCTCGAAGGCGTGGCCGGAGGCACCGGAACCGTGCGCGGCAGCGGCGGCATGGCGAGCAAGCTCGCGGCGGCCAAGATCGCCGCGTGGTCGGGAGTGCGCAGCGTGATCGCGAGCGCGGCGCAACCCGACGTGGTGCGCAACGCGCTCCACGGCCGCGTCGGTGTCGGCACCGTCGTCCAACCGCGCGCGCAGCGGCTCCCGGCCCGCAAGCTCTGGATCGCGTTCGCGCGCGGGTCGCACGGACGCGTGATCGTCGATGACGGCGCGCGTGCCGCGCTCGTGGGCGGCGGCAAGTCGTTGCTCGCCGCTGGGGTGCGCACCGTGGAAGGCGACTTCGAGTGCGACGACGCCGTCGAGGTGGTCGGCCCCGACGGCCGGGCGTTCGCCAAGGGCCTCGTGCGCTACTCCGCCGCGTCGCTGCGGGCCGTGGCCGGCCGTCGCACGAGCGAGCTCCCCGACGGCGCAGCCCACGAAGTGGTCCACCGCGACGATCTCGTGGTGCTGCCCTAATCCGAACATGCGTCACTGGCCCCGCCGGGAGCGCCGTTTTTGACCCATGTTCGGGGGTGTGACGGATGGAAACGGCTCGACTTGACCAGGTGGTCAAGGGATACGCTCACTCGATGCCGAGCGCTGCGGTCGTCGAGCTGGGCCGCCGCGCCAAGGCCGCGAGCCGCGTGCTGGCCACCGCCGCCACCGGCGCCAAGAACGAGGCGCTCCTGGCCGCCGCCGATCTCCTCGAGACCCGGCGCGGCGAGCTGCTCGCCGCCAACACCGCCGACCTCGAGGCGGCGGCCGCCGCCGGCCTCGCGCCCGGACCCCTCGACCGCCTCCGCCTCACCGACCGGCGCCTGGAAGGCATGGTCGGCGGCCTGCGGGCCGTGGCCGCGCTCGGCGACCCGGTCGGCGAGGTCCTCGACGGTGCCCGCCGCCCCAACGGTCTGCTCATCGAACGCGT
>JADGOO010000094.1 GCA_017882905.1 Acidimicrobiia bacterium
TGCCGGAACTTGCCGTGGATGTCGGAGGCGATCGCGCCGCCGACGGTCACGTGACGGGTACCGGGCAGGACCATTGGGCACCACCCGAGCGGGAGGAATGTCCGCATGAGCATCTCCATGCTCACACCGGCCTCCACGGTGCACGTTCCGTTCACGACGTCGACGTCGAGGATCCGGTCGAGGCGCGTACACCGCACCACATCACCGCCGCCGTTCTGCGCGGCATCGCCGTAGCTCCGGCCCAGGCCGCGGGCGACGATGCCCCGGCTGCCCGGAGCGTGGGACACCTCGGCCACAAGTTGGAGCACGTCGCTCGTGCGCCGCGGCTCCCACACCTCGGCGCGCGTGGGCGCGGTGCGCCCCCAACCGGTGAGCATCTCGCTGCTCGCCGCGTCGTCGGACACCAGGCGCTGCATCATCGGCCGCCGTGCACCGCGACCCCGAAGCACACGACCCACAAGAGCCCGATCGCGAGCAGCACACGGTCGGAGAGCACGAGGTCTTCGGGGGCGCCACCTTCGCCCTGCGACAGGAGCAAGGCGTACCGGAGGATGCCGAGCGCGAAGGGCACGATCGAGATCTCGAACCACGCCTGCTCGCCGACGGCCGCCGACTTCTCGAAGGCCCAGAGGCAGTACGCGAGGATCGCCACGCTCGACGAGACGGCGCGCACGTAGCTCAGGAAGCCTTCCGTGTAACCCGCGAGCGAGCGGCGATGGCTCGTCGCCCCGTCTCCGAGCTGGCGGAGCTCGGCGCTGCGCTTGCCCGTGACCATGAACAGGGAGCCGGCGCCCGCGACGATGAGGAACCACGGTGAAATCGAGACGCCGACGGCGATGCCGCCTGCGATGGCGCGTAGCACGAAGCCGCACGCGACCGCGCCGAGGTCGAGTACGGGCTCATGCTTGAGCCAGGTGCTGTAGGCGACCTGAAGGGCGAAGTAACCGCTGATCACGAGCACGAGCTGCCAACGCGCCGCGAATGAGAGCGCGATTGCCGCGGCGGCAAGGCCGATGCTCCCGACCACCGCGGTGCGCGGGCTGACTTCTCCGGCCGCGACGGGCCGGTGACGTTTGTCGGGATGGCGACGGTCGCCCTCCACGTCGAGGGCGTCATTCAGGAAATACGTGCTGCTTGCGGCCAGGCAGAAGCACAAGAACGCGATCAGCGTCCGGAACGCGGGCTGCGCGTGCGTGAGCACTCCCGCCGCGCCCGGTGCGGCGACGACGAGGACGTTCTTCGCCCACTGCTTGGGTCGGGCGAGTCGGACGAACGCGGGTGATCGGTGCTCGACTACCACGAATCCCTCGCCCGGAAGGTCGATGCCCACGCTGGAGCAAGTGTACGAGTGAGCCGGCGCGTTCCGCAGATGGTGATCGGAGGTCGCTAGAGCTCGAGCGGCTCGGTCTCGAGGCCGGTGACGAGACGCTCCATGGTGCCCATGGGCACCCCCGATCGCAGCCGGATCCCGAGGCACCCGAGCATCGCCACCGCCGCGAACACGGCGCCGACGGCAAAGCTGAGCTCCGACCGCAGGAAGAGGTCGTGAGCGCAAAAGATCCCCACGCCGCACCCGACCGCGCCCGCCAGCCACGACAAGGCTGCGGCGGCGTAGCTCCGCAGCGCGATCAACGCCTGGGCCAGCGTGAGGGCGAAGATGAAGCCGCCGCTCCCGACCGCGAGCAGCCCGAGGTCGCGGTTGCCGAGTGTGAACCGCGTGCCGAACAGGAGGCGGCCGGCGAAGTGGCCGACGGTGAAGCTACCGACCACGCCGACGACGCCGACCGCGAGCACGATCATCACCAGCTGGCGGAGCGCGTGGCGGAACTCGTCGTCGCGGCCCTCGCCGGCCAGGCGGGCGAGTTTGGGCAACAGTGCGGCCTGGACGGCCTGGAAGCCGAGGATCGGGATGCGGGCGATCAGGATGCCCGCCGCGAACTTGCCGACTCGAGTCGCCTGCGCATGCGTCTCGAGTGCGACGGCGACGAGGTACGCCGAGTACGAGAGGGCCTGGCAGAGGACCGAGCCGAGCAGGAGGTACCCGATCGCCGACGAGAGCTCGGAGTACGGAGCGGTCGGCCCGGGTTCGAGCAGCCGTTTCTGGCCGCGCAATGAGATGGCCATGGCGGCGATGGGCGGCAACACGAGCGCGAGCCCGTACGGACCGGGCGTCCGTGTCCCGATGACGACGAGCCCGATGGTGACGATGAGGCGGATGACACCCTCGGCGCCGAGCATCATGCCGTAAGGGCCGAACCGACCGTTGCCCGCCAGCGTGCCGCGCGCGATGTACCCCGCGTAGTACACGACGATGCCGATGAGCAGCGAGACGAACAGCACTGTGTCGTGGTTGAAGACGCGGCTCCTGATCGGCCCGATTGCCGCGACCGAGCCCACCACTGCGAACAGCGCCAGGATGCCGCCGAGCGTCGCGGCCCGCTTCACGAGTGGCGCCCCGCCGATGCCCAGCGCGCGCCGGTGCGCGAGCGCTCGCCCGACCTCTTGCTCGAGGGGTTGGAAGAAGCCGGGCGTGAGGATGAACACGACTACCCAGAGCCCGAAGATCGCGCTGTAGTCGATCGTATTGTGAGGCGTGGTGAGCTGCCGGTACGCCAGGACCTGGAAGGCGTAGGCAGTCAGCCCGCTGACGGCGATGCCCGCGCCGACCGCGAACGTGCCCTCGGGAAGGGGCAGCTTGCGCGCCATCCCGACCATTCGCTGCATGCGCTCAGCCACGAACCGAGCAGGGTAGTGGCTGCGGTCGAGCTGTATGGGCAGGACTAGTCTCGGCCGCGTGAGCACGCGCACGTACATCGTCCTCGCGGGGCTCACCGGTCTGGTGATTCTCGCAGCGTTCGCGGTGCAGCTCGTGCGAAGCTGACGACGAA
>JADGOO010000095.1 GCA_017882905.1 Acidimicrobiia bacterium
ATGCGGCCTCCTTCAATCATCGGGGACGGAGTCGAGATGGCGTTCGAGATCGTCGAGGCGCGCCGACCACTGCGCGCGAAACGGCGCCAGCCAGTTGTCGATCGATTGCAACGGCTCGGCGCGCACGTGGTAGAGGCGTCGCTGCGCGCTCGTTCGTGACTCGACGAGGCCGGCCTCGCGCAACACGCGCAGGTGCTTCGACACTGCGGGTTGGCCGACCGAGAGGGCCTCGACGAGCTCGCCCACGGGCCGCTCGCGCTCGAGGAGCAGGTCGAGGATCCGGCGCCGGTTCGGTTCGGCGATCACGTCGAAGAGAGAGAGGTCGGCGTTCGCCACCTCGTAATATTACTGCTCAGTTATATTGCTGGCAAGGAAATATGAGCGCTACCCGCCGGCCTTGGGTTTGCGGGCCCGGCTGGGAGCCACCCGGGGCGGCTCGCCGGGCATCTTCGGGTACACGGGCGGCCACGGCGCGTCGGTGAGGCCGTTGGCGCGGTCGCGCTCGTGCAGCGCGAGCAGGGGCTCGAGCGACTGCGGCGCGGTGTCCATGTCGGCCCACGGATTGCCGAGCGCGGCGACGCGCGCCGGCACGGTCGCGATCGTCTGCGCGTCGGGGTCGATCGTGTCGAGCTCGTCCCACGCGAAGGGGGTCGACACCTGCGCGCCCGGACGCGGGCGAACGCACCACGCGCCGAACACCGTTTTGTGCGGCGCGTTCTGATTGAAGTCCACGAAGATGCGCTGGCCGCGCTCTTCCTTCCACCAGGCGTCGGTGACGACATCGGGATGACGGCGGGCGAGCTCACGGGCGAACGCGACGGCGCCGAAGCGCACCTGGTAGGGATCCCACTGCGGCGCGAGCCGCAGGTACACATGGATGCCGTGCTTACCCGTGGTCTTCGGGAAGCCGACGATGCCGAGCTCGTCGAGCAGCGCCCGCACGAGGTGCGCGACTGCGCGCGCGTCCTCGAAATCAGTGCCGGGAGTGGGATCGAGATCGATGCGCAACTCGTCGGCGTGATCGGGATCGTCGGCGCGCGCCGGCCATACGTGGAAGCCGAGGCAGCCGAGGTTTACCGCCCACGCGACGTGCGCGAGGTCGGCGATCACGAGCGCGCGCGAGCTGGTGCCGTTGGGGGTGCTCACGATCGTGGTGGTGAGCCAGTCGGGCGCGTTGTCGGGAACGCGCTTCTGGAAGAACGACGAGCCCTCGGCGCCGTGCGGGTGACGTTCCATGAGCACGGGCCGGTTGCCCATCGCACTCATCACCGGCTCGCTCACCGCGAGGTAGTAGTTCACGAGATCGAGCTTGGTCTCGCCCCGCTCGGAGAACAGCACTTTGCCCGGGCTGCTGATGCGCACGGGGTGGCCGTCGATGTCGATCTCGATCGCGTCGCTGTCACGAGCCACGGCGAAACCCTAATCTTCCGGCGTGCCGCGCCAGACCCCACTCGACCGGGTGCGAGCGATCTGCATGGCGCTGCCCGAAGCCACCGAACGCCTCAGTCACGGCGCGCCGACCTGGTTCGTCGCGGGCAAGAAGACGTTCGTGACGTTCCATGACGATCACCACGGCGACGGCATCCTCGGGCTGTGGTGCGCGGCGCCGCCCGGCGTGCAGCGACAGCTCGTCGATGAGGAGCCCGACCGCTTCTATGTGCCCGCGTACGTGGGGCACCGGGGCTGGATCGGTGTGCGGCTCGACCGCAGTCCGGATTGGAGCGAGGTCGCCGAGATCATCGAGGACGCCTACCGCGCGGTGGCCGGCGCGCGTCACCTGAAGCTCCTCGACGCGCAGTAGCGCGCGCGGTCAAACGCGCGCGGGTCGGCGCGCGCGGTCGTCGATCGTGATCCCGACCGCGAGGGCGAACGGCATGGTGGCAACCAGGTCGGCAAGCTCCATGCGCCGCATCGTAGGCTCGCGAACCATGAAGGTGACTGACGTCGAGCACCGCGTCGTCGACATCGACGCCACGCGCGAGCATGCGTACAACCAGGTGAACGTACGCCGGTTGCGGTCGGGCGACCTCGTCGCTGTCTATAACGAGGAGCGGTTCCCGTACCACCACGACAGTGGCCAGACGGTGATGTTGCGATCGCGCGACGGCGGCGAGACATGGACCGACCGCAAGGTCGTGCTGCCGTACACCGACACCACCGGCAACTGGGACTGCGGCATCTGTGAGCTCGAAGACGGCACGCTCCTCATCGACCTCACCATCGCCGCGTACTTCAAGCGTGGTATCCGCCCGGAGCAACCGTCGTGGACGCGCGGGCCGCGCACGAGCGAGCACGGCGACTGGACGTGGAGCTACAAGACGATGGGCTGGCTCGGCGCGTACGTGTTGCGCTCAACCGACGGCGGGGCGACGTGGAGCGAGCCGATCCCGGTGAACGCGCGGCCGCTCAAGCACGCGGGTTGCCGGCTCGGCGCGTGGCTCATGCCGAGCGGCTCACTGTTGCTCGGTGTGTACGGCCGCATCCGTGGCTACGGCGAAGAGGGCGAGAACGAGTCGACGCGTTCGGCGTTGTTGCGTTCCGACGACGGCGGCTTCAACTGGGAGTACTACTCGACGATGGCGTTCGACGCCGCGAGCATCGTCGACTTCGAGGAGCCCGCGATCGTGCGGCTGGCCGATGGCCGCATCGTCGGGATGCTCCGCACCCACGTGAACCCGAGCGGCGACGCGAAGAACATGGCGATCGTCGTGTCGGAAGACGATGGCTTCTCGTGGACGCCGCCGCGCTTCACGAACATCTGGGGTTACCCGGCCGAGTTCGCGACGCTGCCCGACGGCCGCATCCTGATGATCTACGGATACCGGCGCCCGCCCTACGGCGTGCGCGGCTGTATCTCCGACGACGGCATCACCTGGGACGTCGCCAACGAGTTCACGATCCGCGAGGGTGGAGTTCCGGAGGCCTACTACGACAACCCCGGCGTGTACCAGCACATCGGCTACCCGAGCGTGACCGTGCTCGACGACGGTCGGGTGCTCGCGATGTATCACGAGCACGACGACAACGGTGACCGCCCGTTGCAGTTCGTGGCCAGCACGCACTTCCGCATCGCGGACTGACCCGTGGACCCGCTCGACGCGCTCCGCACGTTGACGGTGCCGACGCTCGCGAACGCGGTCGAGGTGTTCGGCGCGGTGCCCGCCAACGCGGGTTACAACACGCAGCCGCTCACCTGTCACTTCCCGTCGTTCGGTACGTGCGTGGGCTACGCCG
The DNA here is from genome assembly GCA_017882905.1 of Acidimicrobiia bacterium. Taxonomy (GTDB): domain Bacteria; phylum Actinomycetota; class Acidimicrobiia; order IMCC26256; family PALSA-610; genus Chersky-683. The sequence goes on from JADGOO010000095.1 coordinate 3,235, forward strand.
CAACGGTGACCGCTACCACCGACCGCGCGCCTGACGTCGCGCCCGATCCGATCGACGAGCCGGAGTACTGGAAGTGGCTGCAGGGCATGGCCGGCGCCGGGCCATTGATCCTCGTGCTCGAGGACCTCGATCGTCCGCCCGGCGGTGCAATGTGGGGCGAGTGGAACGGCCATGTGCATCACGCGCTCGGCTGCGTCGGCACGGTCACGCAAGGTGCGGTGCGCGACCTCGACGCGCTGGAGCGGCTCGGCTTCCACACGTTCGCGACTTCGGTGTCGGTCGCGCACGGTTACGGCGCGTTCGTGGGTTACGGCGAGCCGGTGACGGTCGCCGGCCTGCCCATCGCGACCGGCGACCTGCTCGTCGCCGATCGCCACGGCGTGCTGCGGATCCCGGCGGAGATCCCGATCGCGGCGCTCGTGGTGGCCGGGCACGAGATCGACCGCCTCGAGTCGGAGATCTTCGCGTGCACGAAGGCCCCCGATTTCAGCGTCGAGCAGCTCGAACACGCGCAGGAGTCCGTGCTCGCCCGCTGGCCCCGAGGCCCGCACACCGGCGGCCGGTGAACACCAACACGAACCGGCGTCACAGAGTCGGGTCTGAGCCGACTTTGTAACGCCGGTTGCGTCACGGGTGTGGTCGTGCGAGGTTCACGGGTGTGACCGACCCTCTGCGATCCGAGACGGATGAAGGCGTGCGTGTGATCACTCTCACGCGCGCCGACGAGTACAACACCATCAATCCGGCGCTGCGCGACGCGCTCGCCGGCGCGCTCGACGAAGCCGAGCACGATCGGCGCGTGCGCGCGGTGTTGTTGCGGGCGGAGGGTCCGGCGTTCTGCGCCGGCTACCAGCTCGACTGGGCAACCTCGGGTCAGGCGGCGAGCGAGGCGTCGAGCCCGCGCGTGTGGGATTCCGTGGCCGACGTGCAGATGATCGGCCGGTACGCGGAGACGTGGGCGAAGCTGCACACGATCTCGAAGCCGACGATCGCGGCGGTGCAGGGCTGGTGCATCGCGGGCGGTACCAACATGGTGCTCAACGCCGACCTGATCGTGTGCGCCGAGTCGGCCCGCTTCGGCTACCCGCCGATGCGGGTGTGGGGGATTCCGGAGGCGCCGTGGGTGTGGATCGCGCGCCTCGGTCTCGAGCGCGCCAAGCGGTACTTGTTCACGGGCGACGAGATCAGCGGCGAGGAAGCCGAGCGGCTCGGTCTCGTGCTCGAATGCGTCGCCGACGCCGAGCTCGACGAACGGGCGCGGGGTCTCGCGCAGCGGATCGCGAAGCTGCCGCTCGAGCAGTTGCAGATGATCAAGTGGGCGCTCAACGACACCGCCCGGCAGATGTATGCGCCCGACGCCTCGCGGATGCTCGGCAGTCTCTTCGACGGGGTCGCCCGCCACACGCAGGAGGGGCTCGACTTCGTCGCGCGCTCCGTCGACGTCGGCTTTCGCCAGGCCGTACGGGAACGCGACGACCCGTTCGGCGACTACGGCAGCCGGCCTCGCGCCTGAGTCGCCCCGGCGCGCGAGACTGGCGCGGAACACAACACGGCCGAGCCCGGGGGTTGCATGGTCTCGCTCGACTACCGCACTCGCACCGAATCCAGCATCCGCCCGGTCGAGACGCGCGCGTTCTTCGCCGATGAGCTGCCGGCACTGATCGCCGCCCGTGGAGCGCTCGCCGTTGCCGGCGCCCACGAGTTGGGTGTCGAGCCGTTCAGCTTCGTCACACCGTCGGGTGCATGGACACTCGCGCTCGACGATGCCGCGCTGACGCTGCGCCCGGGTGACGACGGGGCCGGAAGCGTCGAGCTCTCCGACGACGACCTGGCCGATGTCGTGAACGACCTGAAGACGCCGATGACGTTCCTCACCGGCGGCACGCTGCGCATGAAGCGCGGCAACTTGGGCGACTTCCTCGACTGGTGGGTGGTGCTGCGCTCACTGATCGACGGCCGGCCCGTGCACACCACCGGCGCGGTGACGTTCGAACACTCCGACGGGTCGCCACTCGACCTGACCCGCACGTTCTCGCCCGCCGACGACGACGCCGACATCGTCGCGTTTTTGGCTGAAGCCGGGTTCCTGCATCTGCGCGGCTGGTTCGACGCCGGGGTCATGCACGAGATCTCGGCCGACATGGACCGCGCGCTCCCTACTTACGTCCGTGACGACGGCCGTTCCTGGTGGGCGAAGACGGCGCAAGGCGTTGACCGTTGCGTGCGGATGGAGTTCTTCCACGAGCACTCGGCGCCGGTGCGCGACCTGCTGGAGAGCGAACGGTTCTTGCGCATCGGCCGGCTCGTCGACGGCGACTACGTGCCGCGCGCCGTCGGCAACCGCATCGAAGCGCTCGTGAAGCCGATCGGGGTGGTCGAAGGCATCTCCGACGTGCCCTGGCACAAGGACTGTTCGCTCGGCATGCACTCGTACCGCTGTTGTGGTCTCACAACGGGCATCTCCGTGACCGGCGCCGACGCGACGTCGGGCCAGTTGCGCGTGGTCGCCGGTTCGCACCGCGCGCTCGTGCAGCCCGCGTTCGTGCGCAGCAGTTGTGACCTGCCGATCGTCGATCTCCCGACCCAGACCGGCGACGTCACCGTGCACCTCAGTTGCACGCTTCACATGTCGCAGCCGCCCGTCGATCGCGAGCGACGCGTGATGTACACCGGGTTCGGCCTTCCCGCGAAGGAAGTCGGCGACGGCCAGCAGCGGGCGATGGCCGCGATCG
>JADGOO010000009.1 GCA_017882905.1 Acidimicrobiia bacterium
GGATCCGAGGTGAGGGTCATGTGAGTTGCGTTCCCTGGGGGGATGGGCCGAAAACCCCGCGACCGCGCTACCCGAACCGGTCGTTACTGCTCGTAACCCTCCACGACCGAGGCCGGCCGAACGTGCACCTGACTCGGGTCAGAACCGACTTCGCGTCGGGCTCGTCGCTGGCGGAGCAGGTCCCAGAGCTGGTCGAGCTCCACGTCGAGGCGCGCCGTCGCGTCGTGGTCGGCCTTCTGCATGTGGCGCTCGCGTTCATCGACCAGGTCGTCGATGCGGCGGCGCAGCTCCTCGTCGGACAAGGCGTCGAGGTTCGGGCCCGAGCGAACACGTTCGGTGTCGGGCTGCGAGAGGGCGTCGTCGGGCTGGGTCACGTAGGCGCGCTACCCGTGCCTGACGCGTCGGAAACGGCGAGGGCCCGCGACTCAGCGGGCGGCATCGGTGGGCCGTGCGTCGGCCACCGACTCGTACACGGCCATCTGGCGCATCACACCAGTGAGCTCCAGCACCTTGTGCACGAGCCCCGCGGCCGGCACCACGATCCGAAAGTCGATGCGGTGCGTGGCGAAGCGCTCGCCGAGGTCGAACAGCAGTCGGATCCCGGCACTGTCGAGGTACCGGGCGCCAGCCAGGTCGAGGATCACCGTCTCCGGATCGTCGACCACCTCGGCCAGGATCCGCGCTCGCACCTGCTCCGCGTTCGACAGGTCGACCTCGCCGTCGATGCGCACCACCGTGACGCGCTCCGTCGTGTTCGCCTCGACGACCGCGAGCTGACGTGCATCGTCGTCCGGCACGGCTACGACGATACTCGTGCCTTCGCCGGACGGCGACGATGCGAGGTCGACAGAAGATCAACGCCAGCGGCGGCGAACGACATCCACGGCGCGGGCCGCCACGGCCAGGGCCGTGCGTGCGGGCCAGGTGACGACCGCGAACCCCATGTCCAGGGCCGGGCCCAGCGGGCCACGGTTCGCCTCGCCGGCCGGCGCCGGGCTCGACGGGGTGGCCTCGGGCGCGGCGTGCGGCGGGGTGGTCGCCTCGTTCTCGGGCTGCGGCTCCGAGATGTAGGCGTCCTTCACGCGGGTCGGCGCAACCGGCGCCCGACCACTTCCGGCCTCCATGTGCCCGCCCGCGGCTCGCCACAGCTCGCCCACGGTCTCGTAGCGCGTCACCGGATCCACATGCCCGAGGAGATCGAAGACCCAGTCGGGGGCTCGCTCGGCCTCGGCGACCCGACGCAACGAGATGGCATCGGCCGGGAACGCGGCCGGCCGCAGCGCGGCCGCCAGCTCGGCGCGTGCCTCCACCTCGTCGTGCGGCAACGCGAACGACGAATCGATCTCGCCCGCTTCCTCGAGGCTCTCTCGCGAGAGCTCGTCATCGACTCGCGGTCCGTGCGTCGTGCTGCGATCGCTCACATGGCTCGCCTACCCGTCGGGCGAGTCGCTCACCCGAGGTTCGGGTTCGGTGCCGTCAACGAGACGTGCGAACGAAGAAGTGCCAGCTGATCCACAGCCATCCGAGGAGGGCCACGACGCGCGCCGGCGGGACGCGGACCGCGAGGCGCGTCACGGCGACCGCCGACGCGAACCGGCCGCGCGACGCGACGGCGCCCACGGTCGCGGCGGTGAGCACGGCCACGATCACGCCCCATCCGGCGATCGTCGCACCACGCGAGATCGCCAGCGCGAGCGCGAGCCGGGCGGCCGCGGTGGCACTCACGCGGCAAGCACCCAACCGAGCGCGAGCCACAGCACGTACAGCGCGAGGCGCGCAACGTCCAGACCGCGATGGCGAGCGCGCCGGCAGCTCCACCCGGCCTTGCCACGGATCGACGGCGGTGTCGGGTTGCGAGCACGATCCCGCGCTCGGTGCTGTGGGCTCGTGTGACGACCTTGCCATCGAGGCGGTACCGGCGACGCGCCTTGGTCGCGCGATACCCCACGGACGGTGAGGCCATGCGCTCGGCCGCCGGACGCAATCCGTTGCCGCGGGAGCGCGGCTGCGAGCCAAGATGGGTTGTGCTCATCCACACGTGGGACGCAGGAACCGACGAGGAATGGCGGGCCTTCGTGTTCGCGCAGCGCTTTGGTCACCTCATCGCCGCCGGCCGGGAGCGCGACGTTCCCGTGGTGGTGCCCACCCAGTTCGTCTTGCGTGACGACGAGATCGTGCTCCACCTCGCCCGACCGAACCCGATCTGGGCGGCGATCGCAGAGAACAGCACCGTGTTGCTGAGCGTCGCGGGCGACTGGGCGTTCATCCCGTCGAGCTGGAAGACCATCGGCGACGAGGATCCGCGTGCCGGCATCCCCACGACCTACTACGCGGCCGTGCAGCTCATCGGGACCGCCACCGTGCTCGACGAGCCCGACGCGGTCGCGGCGGTGCTGCGCGAGCAGCTCGGCGATCTGCAACCCGATGTCGATGTGATCGACCCCGCCGAGCACGGAACACGACTGCGGGCGATCCGAGGACTGCGCATCGCGGTGCACGACGTGCGCGCCAAGCTGAAGTACGGCGGCAACGTCGACGCCGCGCACCGAGCCGCCGTGATCGAGCACCTGGTGACGCGCGGCGGACCCGGCGACGCCATCGCGGCCGAGCACACGCGGCAGCGGCTCGCAGCCGGTACCCAGACAGCACACGAAGGCTGATTCACACCGCTCGCACGAGCAGCAACATCGCGGTTGCCGCGATCAAAGCGGGCACACCGACCAACACCCCGATCCGCGCGAAGTCGCGTGCGCCCACGTCGACACCCATCCGGCGCGCCGATTCGAGCCACAGCAGGTTCGACAGCGACGCAGTGATGAGCACGACCGGTCCGGCGTTCGCGCCGAGGAGCACCGACCACACCCGCTGGTCGCCCATGTGCAGGTGCGGGCGAGCCAGGAGCACCGCCGGAAGGTTGTTGACCAGATTCGCGGTGAGGGCGAACGCGCCGACTCTGCGCGCGTCGCCGCCGCCGAGCATCGCCGCGACCGGCAGGTGCGGCGCCGCGATCGCGGCCAGCACGGCGAGCGCAGCCGCCAACAGCGCCGTCGCCCATGGGATCGCCCGCCACGGCACGCGGCGTTGCACGACCGCCAACACGACGCCCACGGTGAGGGCCACCGTCCACGGCGGCGCGCCGCTCGCGAACCCGGCACCGAGCGCGATCACCGTCGCCGCGCCGGTGACGAGGGCGCGTCGATCGTGGGGCCGCGGCGCGACGTGCGACTGATCGCAGCGCACGCGGCGAAAGATGAGAAACCCCACGAGCAGCGCCACCACCGTCGACGGACCGAGCTCGCGTACGAAATCGAAGGTCGACGCGCCGACGCGCGGCGCAAGCGTGAGGTTCGTGAGGTTCGAGACGGGCAGCACCGACGAGCCCAGGCACGCGATCAATGCCGGGATCAGCGAGTACGCGACCACATCGGCGCCCCGTCGCCGTGCGATCGCGATCGCGAGCGGTGTGACGAGCACCACTGCGGCGTCGAGGTTGAGCAGCGCAACCGCAGCCGCCGCCGTCAGCCACACCGCGCCGATCCCGCCGCCGAACGAGGCGGCGGCCTCGAAGCATCCGGCATCGTCGAGCAACAGCGCGAGCGGCACCGAGCAGAGCAGGAACGCCAGTGGCGCGCCGAGCGGGCGGGCGGCGTCGAACGCGGCGTGCGCGCCCACGCGGCCGAGCGCGATCGCAACGGCCACCGCGAGCATCGGCGCAGCTGCCCTCGGGATCCGGCGCCCCGAAGCAAGCGCGCCGGCCACACCGAACGCGAGCATCACGACATCGACCACGGCGACAGTTTCGTCGACGGACCTTGCCGGGTACACAGAGGGTCATGCCGGCCAGCACCACACTGCACGAAGACCCCGACGCGCTCGGCGCCGCGGTCATCGAACGCCATCGAGCGATCACGTCGTTGGGTGAAGAGCTCGAAGCCGTCGACTGGTACGACCAGCGGGTCGCGGCGACCACCGACTCCGAGCTGCGCTCCGTGCTCGCGCACAACCGCGACGAGGAGAAGGAACACGCGGCCATGACGATCGAATGGCTGCGCCGCCGGGATCCCGTCCTCGACCAACACCTCCGCAGGTATCTCTTCAC
>JADGOO010000096.1 GCA_017882905.1 Acidimicrobiia bacterium
GATGCGCGTCGCGACGGCGCTCGGGCACAGCACCGAGACGCCGATCGGCGCGCCGACCGACTGGAGGTCGCGCGCGAGCACCTCGCTGAGGGCGGCGGCGGCGAACTTGCTGACGGTGTAGACGCCCGACATCCCGCTCGCGACCAGTCCGGCCATCGACGCGGTGTTGACGATGTGCCCTTCCGTACCGCGGCTGATCATCCTCGGGACGAACGCGCGCAGTCCGTTGACGATGCCGTACACGTTCACCGAGAACACCCAATCCCAGTCGCTGATCGGGTTGTCCCACACGAGCCCGCCGCGGAACACGCCCGCGTTGTTGCACAGCACGTCCGTGCCGCCGAGCTCGGCGTCGACACGCGCGGCCAGGGCCTCGAGCTCGGCGCCTTCGCGAACGTCGACCAGGGCGCTTGTCACCTCGGCGCCCGCTTCGCGCACCGCGGTGCAGGTCTCGTCGAGCCCGTTCGGATCCATGTCGGCCACTACGACGCGGGCGCCTTCGCGGGCGAACGCGACTGCGATGCCGCGCCCGATGCCGCTCGCGGCGCCTGTGACCACGACCGTCTTGCCGGTGAAGTCATCCACGGTGTGCTCCTTCAGATGGCGACGATGTCGCGCGTTCAGATGGCGACGATGCCGCTCGGGCCGCCGGGCTCCACGAGGATCTTCACGTGCTCCTCTGGATTGCCGAGGGCCGCGAACGCGTCGGGGACCGCTTCGATGCCGCACGCGCCGGTGAGCATCGGTGTCACGTCGATCTCGCCTTCGGCGATCACTCGCAACGTGTCGGTGAACTCCATCGGGTCGTACGCGAGCGCGAAGCGGATCTCGAGCTCCTTCATGATCCCGAACATCGGCTGCATCGAGTCTTGCTCCATGCACACACCGACCACCACGAGTCGCGACTGCGGCGGCGCGTCCAACATGGCGCGCCCGATGATCCCCGGCACGCCGATCGCGTCGAACTGCACGAGCGGCTTGAGACCGCCGGCGCTCACGCGTCGCCATGCCTCGATGCCCGGTTCCACCGCGGGGTCGACCACATCGGTTGCGCCCATTGCCGTGGCGACGGCGCGTCGGCGCGGCGAGAAGTCGGCGGCGACGATGATCTCCACACCCCGGCGGGCCAGGTCGGCGATCACGGCGAGACCCACCGGCCCACATCCGTGGACGAGCGCAGTGGTCCCCGGTCCGACGCCGGCCTTGCCGACGGCGTGGCGGCCGACGGCCATGGGCTCGGTGAGCGCGGCGCGGCGCGCGTCGAGCCCGTTGGGCACCGCTAGGCACAGACCCGCGGTGAGGAGCATGCGATCGGCGTACCCGCCGTTGTAGCGGTTGCTGTACGCCGTGGTCTCGATCGCGCCGTCGGGCGTGAGCACCACGGGCATCGAGGTCACGAGCGTGCCCGGCGCGAGCACACCGGCATCGACGCCGGCGCCGAGCTCGAGCACCTCACACGCGAACTCGTGGCCCATCACATAGGGCTGCGTGGGGTCGAACGTGAGCGGTGAGCCCATCTCGCGCGCCGCGTCGACCATCCGGTGCGCATGCTGCAACGTGTGCAGATCCGAGCCGCAGATCCCGCAGGCCTTCACGGCCGTGAGCACCTCACCGGCGCCCGGGACGGGGTCGTCGATGTCTTCCACGGAGAGCCGGCCATCGACCGCCACGGCAGCGCGCATGACGCGCAGCATGGCACACCGCCGCGATTACGCGCGCCTGGGCAACACGGCCGGTGATCGGCGAGACTCCCACCACGACCGCCGAGGGGGCCCGCACGATGTCCGATCCCGCACCGACCGGTTGGCAACGCGAGCTCGACGAGCTGGCGCGCCGCACGGAGCTCGCGCACCGCATGGGCGGCGACGAGAAGGTCGCACGCCATCGCGAGCTCGGCAAGCTGCCCGTTCGCGAGCGCATCGACGCGCTGCTCGACCCGGGAACGTTCCACGAGATCGGCGCGCTCAGCGGCCGCGGCACGTACGACGACGACGGCAACCTCACGGATGCCACCCCGGCGAACTTCGTGATGGGACGCGGTCGCATCGACGGGCGCAGTGTCGTGGTCGGCGGCGACGACTTCACGGTTCGGGGTGGTGCGGCCGACGCATCGATCTTCCAGAAGCAGGTCCACGCGGAGCGAATGGCGCACGATCTCCGGCTCCCGATCGTGCGCCTCGTCGACGGCTCGGGTGGCGGTGGCAGCGTGAAGACACTCGAGACCGAACGGCGCAGCTTCGTGCCGTTCAACCCGGGATGGGAATGGGTCGTGGCGAACCTCGCCCAGGTGCCCACCGTGAGCCTGTGCCTCGGCAGCGTGGCCGGGCTCGGCGCCGCACGCGTCGTGACGAGCCACTACAGCATGATGGTCAAGGGCACGTCGCACCTCTTCGTCGCCGGACCACCGATCGTGAACCAGCTCGGCATCGAGATGGTCGACAAGGAGACGCTCGGCGGCAGCACGATCCACACTCGCAACGGCGCGGTCGACGACGAAGTGGCAAATGAGGCCGAAGCATTCGCACGCGCACGCGCCTTCCTCTCGTACCTACCGTCTTCGGTGCACGACGTGCCCCCGCGACGCAGCACCGACGACGACCCGAACCGGCGCGACGGGTCGTTGCTGTCGGTCGTGCCGCGCGAGCGTCGACGCGTCTACAAGATGCGATCGATCATCGAGCGGGTGGTCGACAGCGACACCTTCCTCGAGATCGGGCGGCTCTGGGGCCGCAGCGCGATCACCGGTCTGGCCCGTCTCGACGGATGGCCGGTCGCGATCCTCGCCAACGACCCATACCACTACGCGGGCGGTTGGACAGCCGACGCGAGCCGCAAGGTCGAGCGCTTCGTGGATCTCGCACAGACATTCCACCTGCCGGTGGTGCACCTCGTCGACAATCCCGGGTTCCTGATCGGGACCGAATCGGAGCAGGCGGGAACGATCCGCCACGGTGCTGCCGCGCTCGCTGCGGTGTACCAGGCGACCGTGCCGTGGTGCTCCGTCATCATCCGCAAGGTGTACGGCGTTGCCGGCGCCGCGCACCAGAACGCGTCCCGCCTCTCGATGCGCTACGCCTGGCCGTCGGGAAGCTGGGGCAGCCTCCCCCTCGAAGGCGGCATCGAAGCGGCCTACAAGGCGCAGCTCGAAGCGGCCGACGACCCCACCGCGCTGCGCGCCGAGATCGAAGCGCGCCTCGCTCGCGCCCAGAACCCCTTCAAGACGGCCGAGGTGTTCCTCGTGGAGGAGATCATCGACCCGCGCGACACACGGCCGCTGCTGTGCGAGTTCGCGAACCTGTCGGCGCCGCTGCGTGCGCCCGGACCGAGCGCGCACGGCCTCCGGCCCTGATCCCGGGCGCCACAAACAGGACCTTCGGCCCCGGCGCGGTCACGGGGCATCGCGAACTGCATCTCTACACTGCCCAGCATGACCGCCACGTTCTGGCCGACCCGTGAGCACTGGTCCGTCGACATCCCGTTGCGCACGCCGCACCCGCGTGTGGCGGCGATGGCATCCACCGGATTCGTGGCGCTCACCGATCTCCCGTATGAGGTTCCGGCCCACGAGTACCTCGATCTCGAGTACATGGACTGGAAGAGTGGCGGCGACACGAACTTCGCGCCGATCGCCACTGCCGACGGCGAGCTCGACTGCCGCGGCTTCTGGCGCGAAGGCGACGAGCGCCCCGACAAGGACGCGGTGTTCACATCCAACGCGCAGCAGTGCCCCACGATCGCGCGTTACGTGCGCGAGATCGGCGCGAACTTCGGTCGCGTGCGCACCATCAAGCTCGAACCGCAAGACCGCGACACGGCCATCCGGAGTCTGCACCGCGACGACAACAACCGCTTCAATCCCGACAACAGCGGATGGGTCGTGCGCACCTGGCTCGAGCTCACCGACAACCCCGACAGCTACATGTTGTTGATGGACAGCGGCGCCGACGGCCTCCCCGACCCGGCCACGGAGATGCGCGTGCCGTTGCACCGTGGCGCCCGCTTCGTGGTCGACACGCAGCGCTTGTGGCACGTCGTGGTGCACCTCGGCACCCAGCCGCGCTACGCGCTGATCACGAGCGTGGAGAGCGGACCCGCACTGGAGGGCTTCGTCGCGGCCAACCGGCCGACGTGAGCTGGGAGCGAGTCTCCTGGCTCGCCCACACCGGACTCCCGATTCAGGATCCGATCACCTCCGACCAGCTCGACACGGTCGTGGCGCGCGGTGCGCTCACGCCCGACGATCTCGCCGTCGATCTCGGGTGCGGGGCGGGCGAGCTGCTCGCGCGCATCGTCGACCTTCGCGGATGCCGTGGGCTCGGCATCGACATCTCGGAGCTCGCCATCGACCACGCGCGCCGTCGCGCGCCCGAGATCGAATGGCGCGTCGCCGACGCACGCGACCACGGAGTCGCGAACGATGCCGCCGCGGTCGTGGCGTGCGTCGGGGCAACACACGCATTCGGCGGCCTGACGCCGGCACTGGCGGCACTCGTTCCGATCGTGCGGCCCGGCGGCACGATCATCGTGGGAGAGGGCTATTGGCGGGCGCCACCACCCGACGGCTGGCTCGCGACGCTCGGCGCGTCACGCGACGAGCTGACCGACCGTGACGCGTTGTTGGCCGAGGTCACTGCCGCCGGCGTTCGCGTCGATCACGTGGTCGACGCATCACCGGCCGATCTCGACAGCTACAACCGCGCGTGGCGAGCGAACCTCGAGGAGCACCTGCGCGCGCACCCCGACGACGACGAGGTGCGCGCCGCGCTCGATCATGCCGATGCGTGGCATCGTGAGTGCAGCCGGTACCTCGGCTTCGCGCTCGTCGTCGCGGTCAAGGACTGACGAGCAGCGCCATCTTCTCTCCGGCCTCGGCGTGGCCCGAGACCGCGCACTCGAGCACGTGGCGGCCCGCGGCGAGGCGGGTGACGTAGACGATCTCCGCCTTGGTGCCCGTGTTCGCCGCGATGCGGCCGTCGATCGTCTCTTGATGGCCGGACGCGCCGCTGAAGACGAAGCGGTAGATGCCCGGGCGCGGCAGCGGAAGCACAGTGTCGCCGTTCTGCACGTACGTGACCGGCGGGAAGTCGCCGGGGTGCGCGAGCACTGCACGCAGCGTCATCGCCGCCGAGACCTCGATGTGGATCGTGGCGACGACGTCCGCCGGCGCTTGCGTGCCGCCGCCAGCGGGAACCGTGCGGTTGGCGTCGCGCGACTCGACGATCCCGAGCGTGCCGGCGCCCGCGGTCGCACACACGAGCAGCACCACACCGGTGAACGTGGCGCGCCTGCGAACGACACGGGCGTGCCGGCGCGCCTCGACCCGCTGCGTCACGCCTTCACGCGAGCCGTACTCCGCGATCTCGGCCAGCCCGTCGCGCCATGCACGATCGAGAACGTCGGTGTCGTTCACCGCATGACCTCCGTGGTGAGAAGGATCGAGAGCGCATCGCGCGCTCGCGAGAGGCTCGTCTTGACCGTGCCGGGCGTGACGCCCAATGTGGCGGCCACATCGTCGACCGACAGGTCGCACAGGTAATGCAGCGCGACGACTTCGCGTTGCCGACGGGGAAGCGTCGCCAGCGCCCGCAGCACGTCGACGCGACGCGCGGCGTCGGTGTCGTCGTCGAGCTCGCGCGTCCGCGCCACGAGCCGCTCGGTCGCGCGGGCTTCTGCCGCCTTGCGCCGGAACCGCGACCGCGCGACGTTGCACGCGACCGTGCGCACCCACGCCGGCAGGTTGTCGATCGGCCGCCCCCGCCGGAGCTGCTCGTAGGCGCGGGCCACTGCTTCGTCGACGGCGTCACGCCCGGCGTCGCGGTCGCCCGTGACCAACCGCAGGGCAGCGACGAGGCGGGGGTACTCGAAGCGGTAGAAGTCGTCGAGCTCGTGATCGTCCATCGCCGTCCCTGTCCGGGGGTCTCACGGTAACGACGCACGAGCGGGCGCGCTTGGTTGACGCGCCTGCGTCATTCTCCCACGATGACTGGCACTGTGCCGCCTCCCGGGCACGCGAACTCGTAGTGGCCCACGGGAAGATCGACCTTCGTGGTCGAGCCGTCGGCGAACGAATGCGCCCACGTACCGACGGTCAACATGAATGGCCCGCGTCCGTGCGAGTTGGCGAACGAGAACGCATACGTGCCCGACTCGATGAAGAGAACGCCTACGGTCGGCACGCGCGGGCCGGAGAAACCACACAACGGCTCGTCCTTGTGCGCCGTGATCGTGAAGTGCTGCGCGGCGGGTGTCGGCGGGTTCACCCCCGGAACCTTGACGCCGATCTCCCCCGTCGCGACGAGCGCGTCGCCGCGCACGATTCGAATCAGGTATGCCCCGTCCTTCGGTAGCGAGATCCGGGCGTCGTTGCCCGGCGCGACGTGCCGACCGTCGGGCAGCTCGAGCTCGAGGGTCGGCCCCGGGCAGGGCAGCTTGCGGCGCGTGCAGTCGTCGCCGTCCCACCAGACGTCGATGGTGCCGGGCCGCACGGGGATGGCGGGTGTGTTGGTGGTCGGGCCAGATGTGAACGTCACGACGTCACCCGACGACGACACGTGCACGATGGCATCGACACCGCCGCCCGGCGCGGTGACGGGTACCGGTGCCGTTGCCGGCGGTTGCGTTGTGACCGCGACGTTCGCTCCCTTGTCGTCGCGAGCGACCGCGACTACACCCGCAGCGACGGCAGCCGCGGCAACGACGCTGACGGCGGTGTACGCCGCTGCGTGACGTCGGCGCTGGATGTCGTAGCGGCGCTGAGCGCGCTCGCGTGCGCCGTGCGGTTCGATGTCGGGAGCGAGACGGGCGAGTCCGGCGCGCCACGTGTTGTCGAGCAGATCTTGGTCGTTCACGGTGTGACAACCTCCGGGTCGAGGATCGATGCGAGCGCCTGGCGCGCCCGGTGCAATGACGTCTTGACAGTCCCGGCAGTGACGCCGAGCGTCGCGGCGACGACGTCAACGCTGAGGTCGCACAGGTAGTGCAACACGACGACTTCGCGCTGGCGTCGGGGGAGCGTCGCCAGCGCCCGCGCGACGTCGACAGCCGCCGGCACCTCGTCGGCCATGACGGCTTCGGGCAGCTTCTCAAGCCGGGCTCTCGCGGCGCGCTCCACGGCACTGCGACGGAACCGCGAGCGGGCGACGTTGAGCGACACGGTGCGCACCCACGCGCCGAGCGACTCGATCGGGCGCTTGCGCCGTTCGTACACGAGGGAGCGCGCCACCGCCTCGTCGACCGCGTCGCGCGCGGTGTCAGCGTCGCCCGTGATCAACGCGAGGGCCGCGACGAGGGGCGCGTAGTCGAACGCGTAGAAGTCGGCGTACCGCTCGCTCGTTGCGCGTCGACCGTCGCCGTCCACCCCTGCCATCGTCCCACTGACTCCCCGCCCCCGGCGTTCGGTTGACACGCCCCCGGCGTTCGGTTGAC
>JADGOO010000097.1 GCA_017882905.1 Acidimicrobiia bacterium
GACGAGGCCGAACTTGTCGTCGTCGGTGAGCGGGAGCGGCTCATCGGGGCGGTCGGCGATCGGCATGTTCACATGGATGGCCGCGCAGTGCTGCGGGTCGAGCGCGCCGATCCTCGTGGCCACCTGCGAACCCCAGTCGCCGCCCTGCGCGCCGTACCGCGGGTAGCCCGCCCGGTCCATCAGGTCGATGAATGCACGTGCGATGCGCGGCACGTCCCAGCCACGTGTGCGGGTCGGCTCGGAGAAGCCGTAGCCGGGCAGCGACGGCGCGATCACATGGAACGCATCGCGCGCTTGGCCGCCGTACCGCTCCGGGTCGGTGAGGCGCGGGATCACGTCGAGGAACTCGACGATCGAACCCGGCCAGCCGTGGGTGAGCAGCAGCGGGAACGCGTCGGGATGGGGCGAGCGGGCATGTACGAAGTGGATCGACTGGCCGTCGATGACAGTGCGGAAGTGCTCGAGCGTGTTGAGCCGCGACTCGTGCGCGCGCCAGTCGTAGCCGTGTTGCCAGTACTCGATCAGCTCGCTGAGATAAGGGAGCGGGATCCCGTACTCCCAGCTCGTGCCTTCGATCTGGTCGGGGAAGCGGGTGCGAGCAAGCCGGCTGCGCAGGTCGTCGAGGATGGCATCGTCGACGTGGATCGCGAACTTCTCGATCTCCGTCATGACGCGACGGGGGTGAACTCCAGGTGCAGCTGCTCGACGCCCCGCAACATGTAGATCGGCGTGTAGAAGTAGTGGCGCGCGCCGGCCGGGCCGTGCTCGGCTTCCGAGATCGTGATGTCGGTCATCCGGTCGAGGATCCGCTCGAGGCTGGCGCGACCCTCGGCGCGCGCGAGCGGTGCGCCCGCGCACGCGTGGATGCCGAAGCCGAAGCCCACGTGCTGACGGACGTTGGCTCGATCGAAGCGCACGTCGGCGGGGCATTCGAAGTGGCCGGGATCGTGGTTGGCCGCGCCCTCGAGCACCATGAGCGTCGTGCCGGCCGGGATGTCGACGCCGGCGAGCGTGGTGTGGTGGCGCGCCATGCGGAAGTTGCCCTGGATCGGGCTCTCGAGCCGCACGCACTCCTCGACGAACGGCGAGATCAGGCGCCGGTCGTCGCGCAGCTGCTGCTGCAGCTCCGGGCTCTCGCCGATCAGGCGCAGCGCGGTGCCGAGCATGCGCGCGGTCGTCTCCTGGCCCGCGGAGAACAGGTTCGCGGCGATCAACATGACGTCGTGTACTTCGGGCAGTGACCCATCGGGGAACGTGGCCGTGGCGAGCTCGGTCATCACGTCGTTGCGCGGCGCGCGCCGCCGGTCCTCGATGTACCCGGTGAAGCGGTCGTAGAGGAACTCGAGCGGCTTGTGCGACATCGCGCCGTCCTTGGCGGTGTCGCCGTGCATCGCGTCGCTCTGGAGCTCCTTGCGGAAGGTCGCGTGGTCCTCTTCGGGAACGCCGAGCAGGTCGGCGATCACGAGCAGCGTGAAGGGGGTGGCGTAGTCGTGGACGAACTCGCAAGTGCCGCGTCCGAGGAACTCGTCGAGCTGGCGGTCGGCGAGCCGCCACATGAACTCCTCGTTCTCCTTCAAGCGCTTCGGCGTGATCAGCCGCATGAGCAGGGCACGGTGCGCGGTGTGCTTCGGCGGATCGAACGACGGCAGCTGATCGCTGAACGGCAACGTGTCGCGGTACTGCTCGATGATGTCGCTGACGTCGTCGCCTTCGAACGGCACGGGGAACGGCACGAACGGGCCGCTCACGGTGTTGCAGTTCGAGAAGGTGGCGGTGTCGTTCAGCACCTCGATCGCCTGGTCGTAGCCCGTGACCATCACGACCCCACGGTGCGGTTCGCGCCACACCGGGCCGTGCGCGCGCAGGTACTCGTAGTACGGGTACGGGTCCTGGTAGAGCGGGCGGGCTCGGAAGAAGTCGATGGCGTCGAAGTCGGTCATGACACGCTCCGCTGATCGCGCTGGGTGGGAAAGGCCGTTCTCATCTTCACATGGTGGTTGTCGGAGAGCCTATTCTCCCACAGCGGAATCGTGGTAAACAGTCCGCTCGGCAACACGGGCTGGTGCCCGTTCTCATCGCGCACCGGCACTGATTTCGGGGGAGACCAGATGCGTGCACGAAAGGTCCTGGTGGGCGGGCTGCTGCTCGCGCTCATCGCGGCGGCCTGTGGCAACTCGAAGTCGAACAACACCGCCAACAGCACGCTCACCACGAGCAAGACCCCACTGACGACGGCGTCGGCTGCTGATCTCACGAGGAACGTGCCGCGGCCCGGTGTGAAGGGCGTGACTGCCTCCGCGATCAACGTGGCCGTGATCACGTCGAAGACGAACCCGCTCGGCGGCAAGTACGGCCAGTACGTCGACGGCATCAACGCCTACTTCAAGCTCATCAACGACAAGGGCGGCATCTACGGCCGCAAGCTGGTGGTCACCAAGCAGCGCGACGACATCATCGGCACGCAGAACGCGCAGCAGGTGACCGCGAGCCTCTCTGACGACAACGCGTTCGCCACGTTCCTGGCCACCTTGCAGTTCACCGGTGCCGACGCGCTGGCAACGGCGAAGCAGCCCACGTTCAACTGGAACATCAACCCCGAGATGGCAAGCACGGCCACCTCGGATCACAGCAACATCTTCGGCACGTACCCCGCCATCTGCTTCAAGTGCCCCGGCCCGCTGCTGCCCTGGCTGGCCGAGAAGAACGGCTTCACGAAGGTGGGCATCATCGGCTACGGCGTTTCCTCCGAATCGAAGATCTGCGCGGAGGGCACGAAGCAGGCCTACGAGACGTACACCAAGGGCAAGGTGCAGGTCGCGTTCTTCGACGACACCGTGCCGTTCTCCGGTGACGTGTCGGCCGACGTCGCGCGGATGAAGAGTGCGGGGGTGCAGTTCGTGAGCACCTGCCTCGATACGAACGAGGTCGTGAAGTTGCAGAAGGAGATGAAGAAGCAGGGGCTGAACGCAGTCCAGGACCTGCCCAACGCGTACGACCACGACTTCCTCGCCGCGAACAGCGCGCTCTTCGAGGGCTCGTTCGTGCAACCGTTGAACGCCCCGTGGGAAGAACAGCCCCAATCGGCCGCCACCAAGGAGTACCTCGCCAACGTCAATGCCATAACGAGCGATCCGGTCGAGCTCACCGAGATCGGTTGGATCATGGCGAAGATGTTCGTCGACGGCCTCAAGGGCGCAGGCCCCGAGTTCACCCAGCAGAAGGTGATCGACTACCTCAACGGCCAGACCGCCTACAGCGCCGACGGCCTCATCCCGCCGATCAACTGGACCACCGGGCACACGGATCCGCAATCGCACCCCGAAGTTCGCCTTCCGGACCAGTGCATGCCGATCCTGCAGATCAAGGGCGGCAAGTTCGTACCGTTCGACGACCACCCCGGCAAACCGTGGACGTGCCTCGACAACAGCAAGCCGGCCGACCAAACCGCGGTGTACCGGTCGTACGCGCCGGGCGGCATCGGCTAGCGCGAGGCGTCGTCAGGAGCGGCCGAGGAAGCGGTCGACGTTCGCGCGCAGCTCGGGCGTGTCGAACGACTGCGATTCCGCCGACATCGCGAAGTCGATGGTGGCGAGCACGGCGCGCTCCACGTGCAGGTTCAGCACGCGCTTGGTGGCCTCCACGGCCTGCGGTGGCAGCGCGGCGATCTTGTGCGCGGTGGCGAGCGCCGCCGACAGGACCTCGGCGTCGGGACACACGTGGTTCGCCAACCCGATCTGCGCAGCGCGCTGCGCCGAGATGCGGTCGCCGGTGAAGGCGTACTCCTTGGCGAGCAGCAAGCTGGTGTGCAACGGCCAGGTGAGCGGACCGCCGTCGGCCGCCACGAGACCGACCATCACGTGCGGGTCGGAGAGGTAGGCGCTCTCGGCCATGTAGACCACGTCGGAGAGTGCGATCACGCTGCAACCGAGGCCCACCGCCGGACCGTTCACGGCCGCGACCACGGGAATTCGACAGCGCAACATGTTGAGCACGAGCTCGCGACCTTCGGCGATGACGTCGCGGCGCAGCACGCGGTCGTTGGCCATGCGATCGAGCAGATCGAAGTCGCCCCCCGCCGAGAACGCACGGCCCTCACCGGTGATGACGGCGACGCGGGCGTCGGAGTCGTCGCTCAGCTGCGGGAACACACGGGTGAGCCCGCGGTGCAGCTCGTCGTTGATGGCGTTCAGCTGCTCGGGCCGTGACAGGCGCACGATGCGCACCGGTCCATCGGCCTCGACGCGAACCACATCGGGCAGGTCGTACGTCATGTCAGCTATCCCAACTTCAATATTCGGGTGGCGATGATGTTCTTCTGGATCTGCGAGGTGCCGCCCATGACGCTCTGGGCGCGGCTGTAGAGGTACACCTTGAGTGGCTCGTCGTCGGCGTCGAGCACGGAGCGCGATCCGGAGACGGCGAGCGCGGCCGCACCGACGGTCTGTTCGACCCAGGTCATCAGGAGCTTGTCGATGGAGCCGCCCGGTCCGTGCTCCACGCCGTCGAGTCGTTCCGACAGCCGCCGGCACACGTGGCGGCGCAGCATCTCTACTTGCACGTGCGCCCAGGCGACCGCGTCGCGCTGTTCGGTGGAGAACGCGCCGGGGTCGGCCCGCACGGTCTTCTCGAGCCCCTTGACGGTCTTCGCGTAGCGCGCCACGTAGCCGAGCTCGCCCGGCTCGCGCTCGTGACTCACGATCGTCATCGCCACGCGCCAGCCTTCGCCGGGTGCGCCGATCATGTTCTGCGCGGGCACGCGCGCGCCGTCGAAGAGCACCTGGCCGAACTCGGTCGTGATGCCGTTGATCATCCGCAGCGGACGTTGCTCGATGCCGGGTTGGTGCATGGGTACCGCGAACGCGGAGAGGCCCTTGTGCTTGGCGACATCGGGTTCGGTGCGCGCGAGCAAGAAGCACCAGTCGGCCACGTCGGAGTAGCTCGTCCAGATCTTGTGGCCGTTGATCACGTATTCGTCGCCATCGATCGTGCCGGTGGTGCGCAGCGCCGCGAGGTCGGAGCCGGCGTCGGGCTCGCTGAAGCCCTGGCACCAGCGCTCCTGGCCGCTGATCAAGCCGGGCAGGAACCGATCTTTGATGGCGTCGCTGCCGTGGCGCGAGATGCCTTGCACCAGGTAACCGAGGCTCGGGCGGGGCGGCGCGCCGGCGGCCGCGAGCTCCTCGTCGAGGATCACATCGAACACGGTCGGCAGGTCGTGGCCGCCGTAGCGCGTCGGCCAGCTGAGCCCGAAGAAGCCGGCGTCGTAGAGCGCGGTGTGCCACTCCGCTTGGCGCGCCCAGTACTCGTCGTCGGTCGACGACGACGGCAAGCCGGGGTTGTTCGCCGCGAGCCACGGGCGCAGCCGGGCGCGGAACTCGGCTTCGGCCGGCGAGTCACGAAAGTCCATCGACTGCTCCCAAGCGCTCGTGCTGCAGGCCACGGAGCTGATCGCCGTCGTCGCCGAACCAGTGCGACGACAGCAGTGCCCGCCGCAGGTACACGTGGGCGATGCACTCCCATGTGTTCCCGATGCCGCCGTGCACCTGGATCGCGGTCTCACACACCTGACGCGCCGCGCGGGCGCAGTACGCCTTCGCAACACGGCCGGCGGCGCGTGCTTCGTCGGGCTCGAGGGTGTCGACCGCCCACGACGCGTAGAGCGCGATGCTCTGCGAACCGTCCATCAGGCACCACGCTTCGGCGAGCAGGTGCTGCACGGCTTGGAACGAACCGATCGCCACGCCGTACTGCTGGCGCTCCGCGGCGTAGGCCACCGTCACGTCGAGGATGCCGCGCATCACGCCCACGAGGTCGGCGCTCGTGAGCGCCAGCCCGAGGGCCGACCAGTGCGCGAGGTCGTCGGTGGTGAGCAGTCGCCGTTGCCCGGGAACGTCATCGACCGGCGCGCCGGGCGCGATGCCGCGCACCGTGCGCGTGAGGTCGGTCTGGGGTGCTGCGCCGTTACTCGTGTCGGCAAGCCGTAGGCGCGCGAGGCGGTACTCGGCGCCCTCGGCAACGATTGCGTAGGCCGAGTCGGGCTGCTCCGCGCTGCAGTCGATGGCGTAGATGGCTTCGGCGGTGCGGGCGCCGTCGACCACAGCCGCGTCGACCAACGCGCCCGAGAACGCAACCACAGCATGGTCGGCACGTTCGACGCCGGCGCGGCGCAGCAGATCCGCGGCCATGAGCGGTCCGGTGTAGGCCGCGTCGGCCACCGATGCGCCCAGCGCGTCGGCGACGATCGCGGCCTCGACGCCGCTCGCGAGCGGGGAGCCGTCGCCGGTGTCGTCGCGCAGCTCGAGCCATCCGGCGTCGCGCACCGCGGCGACGAGACGCGCGTGGCGTGTCGCGTCGTCGAGGGCGCCGACCGTGCTCGGGCCGAGCTCGCGCGCCAGCTGGCGCGCGGCCCGGCGCAGCTCGGCCTGTTCAGCGGTGTCTCGTGTGTCCACGGCGCTTCCCGTCTCAGACCGAGAGGATCGAGACGCCGGCGGTGCCGGGCGCGCCGTAGAGCTGCGTGTAGCCCACCTTCGGGTTGCCGGGAACTTGGCGGTCCCCGCACTGCCCGCGGAGCTGCAGCACCACTTCGTGCACCTGGCGGAGGCCCGACGCGCCGATCGGCTCACCGTTGGCGATGAGGCCGCCGTCGGTGTTGGTCGGCAGCGAGCCGCCGATCTCGAGCGCGCCGTCCGCGACGAGCTGCTCCTGTTCGCCGTCGGCACAGAAGCCGTTCTCGGCGAGGTGGATGATCTCAGCGCCGGCGTCGGTGTCCTGGAGCTGGATCACGTCGACGTCGTTCGGGCCGATTCCCGCCATCTCGTACGCGGCGCGTGACGCGTCGACGGTAGGGCCGACCGTCTCCTCGATCGGCAGCCACGGGCTGTGCACCTCGAACGCGCCGAGGCGACGGGTGCGCACCGTGGTGGCGCGCAGGTAGACCGGCGTGTCGGTGTAGCGGTGTGCCTGATCGGCGCGGCACAGCACCACCGCTGCAGCACCTTCGTCGGGGCTGCAGAACATGTACTGCGTCAGCGGGTAGTTCAACATCGGCGAGGCGAGGATCTCCTCCTCCGACAACGGCTTGCGGCGGAACGCGTTCGGGTTCAGTACGCCGTTGCGGTAGCCCTTCGAAGCCACCTTCGCGAGCGTGCTGTGCGAGATGCCGTGGTCGTGCATGTACTTGTTGATCTTCATGCCGAAGAACTTCGTGGTGACGAATTGCCCGACCTCGCCGTACCACGACGGGCACGCGTACAGACGCGGATCGGCGCTGAACGCACCCGGGAGATGTTTGTCCATGCCGATCGCGATCGCGAGGTCGGCGTCGCCGAGGCGGATCGAGTTCGCCGCCATCGTGAGCGAGCTCGCGGCCGTGGCGCAGCCGTTGTAGACGTTCGTGAACGGGATGCCGGTGAGACCCATGAGCGCGACGACCGCGTCGGGGTTGTCGACCTCGTAGCTCCCGGCGAATGCGGCTTGCACGTCGCGCCACTCGGCGCCGGCATCGGCGAGCGCGCGCCGGATCGCAATCGCGCCCATCTCGATGGCCGACACGCCGGGGAACCGGCCGAACGGATGCAGGCCCACGCCCACGACGGCAATGTCCATGCTCATTTCCATTCACTCGCTTTCTGGCACGCGGTGCGGGTCGGCACGCCTTGGTGAACGAGTAGAGGCTCGCCCCCGGCGAGGCACTGCGATTGAACCGAGGCAATCAACACGGCCGGAACGCGAACGTCACGACCTCGTTGCCGTCGTCGTCGGTGCGGAACGGCACCACCACGAGCTCCATCTCCATGCCGTGCTGCAGCGCATCGGGGTCGGCCACGGTGAGGTGCGTCTCCACCTTCACGTCGCCGAGCTCGACGTAGCCGACGCCGAACGGCACGAACTCCTTGCCGCTCGGACCCGAGTACGGCGGTGACGGGGGCGGGAAGCTCTGGGTGGTGAACGCCCAGAGGCGCCCTCGGCGCGCGAGGAGATGTTCGGCCATCGACATCGACGCACAGCGCGGGCACGACTGCTGGCTCGGGAAGGTGACGATGCCGCAGTCGGTGCAGCGGCTGCCGACGAGCTGCGGATCGTCGCTCGGCCACGTGAAGATGCCTTCGGCGACGGGGACGCGCGCCATCACTTGCTCCATTCGTCGACCACGACCGTCATGTGGCTCCCTTGCCTGCTGTGCGCGCCCGGAGCTCGTCCTTGACGACTTTGCCGGTCGCATTGACCGGAAGTACGTCGAGGAACTCGACGAAGCGCGGCACCTTGAAGTTGGCCATCTCCTTGCGGGCCCACTCGACGATCCCGGCGGCCTCGACCGGCGCGCCCGGAGTGAGCACCACGAACGCCATGCCGACCTCGCCGAGACGTGCGTCGGGAACGCCGATCACCGCGGCCTGCGCGATGCGCGGGTGACGCAGCAGCAAGTTCTCGATCTCGGCCGGGTAGGCGTTGAAACCGCCCACGATGAACATGTCCTTGATGCGTCCGACGATGCGCAGGTAGCCGTCGGCGTCGAACGTGCCGAGATCGCCCGTGTGCAACCAGCCGCCCGCGTCGATCGACGCAGCCGTCGCTTCGGCGTCGTCGAGATAGCCGCGCATCACCGTCTCGCCGCGTACGACCACCTCGCCGGGCTCACCGATGGCCGCGTCGGCGCCCGACTCGATCACCGTGCGCACCTCGAAGCCGGGCCACGGCACGCCGACCGTCGCCGCGATGTGCTCGAAGTTGTCGTCGGGACGGCTGCCGGTGACCGTGCCGGCTTCGGTGAGGCCGTATCCCGTGAGGATCCGCTCGAACGGCAGTTCCTGGCGCACGCGCCGGATCAGCTCCACCGGGATGTCGGCCGCACCCGTGACCGCGAGGCGCAGGCTCGAGATGTCGTGCGCGCCCCGACCCGGGTGGTCGAGCAACGACTGATAGAGCGTGGGGGCGCCGGGCAGCACCGTGATGGCCTCGCGCTCGACGATCTCGCACACGACCTCGGGGTCGAACACCGCGAGCGGGAAGATCGTCGCGCCGCGCATGAGCGACGCGAGGCAGCCGGCCTTGTAGCCGAAGATGTGGAAGAACGGGTTCACGATGAGATAGCGGTCGCCTGTGCGCAGGTCGGCCCAGTCGCACCAGTCGAGATACGCGCGCAGGGTCTGCGCGTGCGTCATCACCACGCCCTTCGGGCTGCCGGTGGTGCCCGATGTGAACACGACATCGCTGGGATCGTCGGGCTTGATCGCGGCGACGCGCGCATCGACGGCTGCGTCGCTCACTGAACGGCCGCCCGAGACGAAATCGTCGTAGGCGACGGCACCGTTGTCGGCGTCGCCCGCCAGGATGACCGTGTGCGCGAGCGAGGGGAGTGGCACGCCTGAACTCGCGAGCAGCGCGGGATAATCGGTGTCGAGGAAGCCGGTCACGCTGAACAGCACGCGCGCATTGCTGCGCGCGAGCACGTATGCCGCTTCCGTGCCCTTGAACCGCGTGTTGACGGGAACGAGCACACCGCCCGCCGTCGTGATGCCGAGCGCGGCGACGATCCATTCGAGCGAGTTGGGTGCCCACACCGCGACTCGGTCGCCGGGTTCGACACCCGCCGCGATGAGCGCGCGGGCCGCGTCCGTGACCATCGCGGCCAGCGCGTCGTACGTGACGCGACGTTCGCCGCACACGACCGCCTCCGCGCCGCCGTTTCGCCGCGCGCCGTCTCGCACCATTGCAGGAATCGTCGGCCAGATCACCTCGCTGCGCACGCGTCGTCGACCTTACCAGGGTCGGAAAGATCGTTTGCAAGAGCCGGATATGCCATTATCGCCACACTGAGTCGCCGGGACGGCCCGGCGTCACGCGGGCGGCGGCGCCTGGGCGCGGCCGCGTGCCGTCACGTCGGAGCGACGTTCGGCCACGTGGCTCGTGCCTGCCTGCCACATCTCGGCCATGTAGCCCTCGATGAGGTGGGCTTCGTCGAGCGTCGCCGCGTTGTCGATGCGCCGGTAGTGCGCGAGCAGCGTGCGAACGCTGTGCTGATCGTTCTGCACGATGTCGGCCGCCAAGCCGCGGGTGAACGTGAGCAAGTCGTTGTGGGGAACCACGTGGTTCACGAGCCCGAGGCGCAATGCATCGTCGGCTGTGAGGAAGTTGCCGGTGAGCGACATCTCGATGGCGCGGCGCAGCCCGATCGTTTCGGCCAACAGCACCGTGATGCCTCCGCCCGGCATGACGCCGATGCGAGCATGCGTGTCGCCGAAGCGGGCTCGCTCGGAGGCGACGATGAACGTGCACTGCAATGCGAGCTCGAGTCCGCCCGTGACCGCGATCCCGTTCACGGCGGCGATCACGGGCTTGTCGATCACGGGCAGGAAGCGAAAGAGCCCGTTGGTGTCTCGCTCCGGTCCGAGGCCGGCGTCGCGCGGCGGGGCCGATGGCGGCGCCGCGCCCGAGACCTCCTTGAGGTCGACGCCGGCGCAGAACGCCGGGTCGGCGCCGGTCACGATGACGGCGTCGACATCCGGGTCGGCGCCGGCATCGGCGACTGCATCCCAGAGCGCGTGCATCAGCTCCATGCTGAGCGCGTTGCGAACTTCCGGCCGGTGCAGCGTGATCGTCGCGACACGATCATCGGTGTCGACGAGCACGACGCGTTCGGATTCACTCATCGGGTCGTCACAGTACGGCTGTCTCGGCGGCGAGGATCGTCCACTCGTCGGGGATGCCCTTGAGCGTGTGACGACCGCGATCGGCGAACGTGATGCCGGAGCCGGCGACGAGGTCGCGCACCGTCGAGGTCGCGAGGACCTCGCCGCCGCCCGCGAGCCCGCAGACGCGCGCTCCGATGTGGACGGCGATGCCCGTGAAGTCGCCATCGCGTACCTCGCACTCGCCCACGTGGACCCCGGCGCGAACATCGATGTCGAGAGCCCGCGCCGAGTCGACGATCGACTGCGCGCAGTGCACCGCACGGGCCGGTCCGTCGAACGTCGCGAAGAACCCGTCGCCGGTGTTCTTGACCTCGCGCCCACGGAACCGTTCGAGCTGGGCCCGCACCAGGGCGTCGTGACGGTCGAGGCGGGCATGCCAGGCCTGGTCGCCGAGCGCGGCGAGTTGCTCGGTCGAGCCGACGATGTCGGTGAACAGCACGGTCGCCAGCACACGATCGGTGACCGGGACGGCGCGGGTCCCGGTGAGGAACTCCTCGTCTTGTCGTGCTGCAGCTGTGGAGTTGGCCCCGAAGTACATGTCGGTGCCGGGCGTCTGCGACAGGCGTGCGTTCGGGATGTGCTCGGCGAGGAACTTCGCGTGTTCCGGAATGCGGAGTCCAGCGAGACGCACCGGGCATTCGGCCTGGCACTTGACGAGCGTCGGCGCCTGGATCAACGGCAGCACCGCGCTCACGTCGCTGTCCGAAGCGTTCATGGTCTGCGCGATCGCAGCCCGGCTCCCGTTGACCTGCTGCACACGGGCCAGGATGCGCGGAAATTCGGGATCGGCGAGACGGCTCGGCGCGAGCCAACGCAGGCCCCACGGATTGTCGAGATCACCCCATTGCGATCGGATCTGTTGGCTGCGGCGCGCACGCGCGAGCTCGATCTCCTCGGGCGAGCCGTCGAACCCTTCGTTGGCGCGCGCCCAGGCGCTGTGCAGCAGCAGCGCGCTGACGCGCTCGGGATACATGGCCGCGAACAACATCGCCACCATCCCTCCGTCCGCCGACCCCGACAGCGCGGCACGTTGCGAACCAACCGCATCCATGACCGCTACGACGTCGGCCACCTGCTGTTCGAGTGGCGGCGCGCCACCGGCGACGATCGGATCCGACATGCCCAAACCACGCCGGTCGAGCTGGATGACCCGCGCGAAGCGCGCCAAGTTCGCGAAGTGGCGCTCGGCTTCGGGATCCACCGTGCAGGTCAGGATGCCGGCCAGGTTCCCCGGCACGAGCACCAGATCCAACGGCCCGTCGCCGCGCACGCTGTACGCGATCGAAACGCCGTCGGCATCCGCATAGCGGACATCGGGGAACTCACCGGTCAACCGCGCTGATGCTTCACGCGCCACGGCCAGAACCTAAACGGTCGCGAGCCGCTGTGAGGACAAACCCGTCAGATGTCGAGGACGACCTTGCCGATCGCGTGTCCGTCGGCCACGTAGCGCAGGGCGGCGGCGACGTCCTCCAGCGCGAAGGTGGCGCCGATATGGGGCACGACACGACCGGCGGCGAACCAGGCGTTGAGCTCGCCCTCGTTGCGGCGCAGCTCGTCGCCTCGGTGCACGACGAAGTCGAGCATCTGGAAGCCGAGTATCTGCATGCCCTTGAGCAGCACCAAGTTGAGCGGGACGCGGGGGATGACGCCCGATGCGTAGCCGACCGTCACGAAGCGACCGCCGTAGTGGAGCGCGCGGAGTGCCGGCTCGGAGAGGTCGCCACCGACCGGGTCGATCACGGCATCGGCGCCCTGGGGGAGAAGCTCGCGCAGGGCTTGGCGCAGATCGGTCGTGCGATGGTCGACGAGCTTCGTGGCGCCGTACGACGCAGCGACGTCGAGCTTCTCCCGCGACGACGCGACTGCGGTGACCGAAGCCCCGAGCAACACGCCGAGCTGCACGGCGGCGAGCCCCACGCCGCCGCCGGCACCGAGCACGATCAGCTCCTCGCCCGGTTGCACACACGCCACGGACCGCAGCACGTGGTATGCGGTGCGGTGCGCGACACCGAACGCGGCGGCCAGTGTCAGGTCGATGCCATCTGGGATGGGCACGACAACGTTGGCGTTCACGACCACGTCCTCAGCGAAGGCGCCGAACAGGCCGGTACCGCTGACGCGCGCGCCGACCGTGACGCCGCGCACTTCGGGTGCGACCTCGGTGACCACACCGGCGAACTCGCTGCCGGGCACGAACGGGACCGGGACCTTCAGCTGGTACTCGTTCGCGACGATCAGCACGTCGGGGAAGTTGACCGCGGCCGCGCCCACGCGCACGCGCACCTGCCCGTCGCCCAGCGAGGGCGGCGCCACCTCCTCGACCCGCACGACCTCGGGCGGCCCGTACGACGCGCAGACCGCAGCGCGCACCTCAGGTCACCGGCCGCGCCACACCGGCGCGCGCTTCTCGATGAACGCCAACGCGCCCTCGCGGGCATCCTCGCTCGTGAAGACCGACAGCTGGAGCTCCTCGCGCCGCTGGAGCGCCCGGGCGTGATCCGTCACACCGAGACGCACGAGCTCCTTCGTCGCGGCCACGCCGAGCGGGCCGTTGGCCGCGATGCGCGTCGCGAAATCGAGTGCGGTCGCGAGCACCTGATCAGGCGCCACGACGGCGTTGACGAGGCCGAGCGACTGCGCCCGCGTCGCGTCGATCCGATCGCCGATGAGCGTGAGCTCGAGCGCGATGGCGAGCGGCACCCGCGAGCCGATGAACGTGCCGCCGCCCGCCGCGAACAGGCCGCGCTTGACCTCCGGCAGGCCGAATTGCGCGTCGGACGATGCCACGACGAGATCGCAGTTGAGCAGCAGCTCGAAGCCTCCGGCGACCGCAGTTGCGTTTGCGGCGCCGACGACGGGGACCGTGACCTCGCCGTTGATGAACCGGAAGAATGCGCTCGTCTCGACGGGCTCACCGCCCGCGCCTCGCGTGCCGCCGGGCTCAGCACTCTGGGCGAAGTCGGCGAGGTCCATCCCCGAGCAGAACGCGCGGTCCCCGGTGCCGGTGAGCACGACGGCGCGGATCTCCGGATCCGACTCGGCCTCGGCGAGGGCGCCACTCAGCGCCGCGATCAGCGCGCCGTTGAGGGCGTTGCGGGCCTCGGGCCGGTTGAGCCGCGCGACGAGCACGTTGCCGTGCCGCTCGCGCACGAGCACGGACCCATCCTGCGTGTCGGCTCCCGTGTCGCTCATCCCTTGTAGTCCGTCGTCTCGGCGAGCTCGGCCGCGCCGCGCATGAGGTCGAGCACGATCGGGCCGAACGCGTTGAGCTTGACGTCGTCGCCCGCGCGTTGGAAGCCCTGCTCGAGCACGACGGCCAGCTTCCACTTGGCGAGCACGAGGTAGTAGTCGAGGTCGTCGACCTGACGGCCCGACACCTCGGCGTAGTGCGCGACTACCTCTGAGCGCGTGGGCATGGCGTACATGTCGACGTAGCCCGATGTCGCGGCCGACGGATTGCTCGTGTCTTCGGGCCAGCCCTGCACCGTCCAACCGAGGTCGAGCTTCGGATCGCCGACCGTGCCCATCTCCCAGTCGACGATCGCAGCCAGCCTTGCGGGCGCACCGTCGTGGAACATCACGTTGGCGAACTGATAGTCGCCGTGCATCAGGCCGGGCACGAAGTCGATCGGCTTGTGGGCGCGCAACCAGGCCGACGCCTCGGCGAAGCCGGGGAGCTCGCGGCCCTTGATGCGCTCGAGGAACGCC
>JADGOO010000098.1 GCA_017882905.1 Acidimicrobiia bacterium
ACGGCACCTACAGCTTCGGGAACCTGAGGCCCGGCACCTACGCAGTGGCCATCTCGGCCCCGGCCCGCTCGGTGGTCGCGTACCCCGGCTCGGCCGGTGGTGCCCGCAACGGCAACACGATCGACGGCATTCTGATCGTCGGCGGCATGTCGGCGACGGGCTACCGGTTCGCCACGATCGCGCCGTCGGTGAACGTCTCGATCTGGGTCGACAGCGACGGCAACGGTCAGAGGGGCCCGTCGGAGCGCGGCGTGGCCAACGTGCCCGTGCACGTCTCGAGCCGCGACAGCCTCGGGCGCATCACGACGGACAGCACCGTTACCGACTCCTCCGGCCAGGCCAGTCTCTACAGCTAGCGCGCGCAGATCTGCACCGGCCCGATGCCGGTCGACGGCGCCGTGGCGGCGATACTCTGAGCGTTCCGGCTGTCCGGCGTGCGAGGAGTAGGAGCACCCGATGGAAGTCGAGATCGGCATCGGCAAGTCGGGGCGGCGGGCCTACGGCCTGGACGACATCGCGATCGTGCCGAGTCGCCGCACACGCGATCCCGAAGACGTCGACATCACGTGGCAGCTCGCGGAGTTCACGTTCGAGCTGCCCATGATGGCCAGCGCGATGGATGGCGTCGTGTCGCCGGCCACCGCGATCGACGTCGGGCGCCTCGGCGGCCTCGCGTGCCTCAACCTCGAAGGGCTCTGGACTCGTTACGAGAATCCCGACGCTGTCTACGAGGAGATCGCCAGCCTCCCCGCCGAGAAGGCCACCCGGCGCATGCAGGAGCTCTACTTGGAGCCGCTGAAGCCCGAGCTGATCGGCCGGCGGATCGAGGAGATCAAGGCCGGCGGCGTCGTCTCGTGTGCCTCGTTGACCCCCCAGCGGGTCGAGAGCCTGTTCCCGCACGCGCTCGAAGCCGGTCTCGACGTGCTCGTGATCCAGGGCACGGTGGTGAGCGCCGAGCACGTCTCGAAGGACCCCGAGCGCCAGCCGCTCAACCTCAAGAAGTTCATCCGTGAGCTCGACCTCCCGGTGATCGTGGGCGGGTGCGCGTCGTACTCCACGGCGCTGCACCTGATGCGCACCGGTGCCGCGGGCATCCTCGTGGGCGTCGGCCCCGGCCATGCGTGCACGAGCCGGGGTGTGCTCGGGATCGGTGTGCCGCAGGCCACCGCCATCGCCGACGCCGCCGGGGCCCGCATGCGCCACCTGGTCGAGACGGGTGTCTACGTGCACGTCATCGCCGACGGCGGGATGCGCACGGGAGGCGACGTTGCCAAGGCGATCGCGTGTGGTGCCGACGCGGTGATGATCGGGTCGCCGCTCGCCGGCGCCTACGAAGCCCCCGGCCGCGGGCACCACTGGGGCATGGCCACCTTCCACCCGTCGCTGCCGCGCGGCGCACGGGTGCATGCCGGCCGCCGGGGCACGCTCGCCGAGATCCTCATCGGGCCCGCCCACGAGAACGACGGCACGCTCAACCTGTTCGGTGCCCTGCGCACCTCGATGGCCACCACCGGCCACGAGACCGTCAAAGAGTTCCAAAAGGCTGAGGTCATGGTCGCGCCCGCGTTGCAGACCGAGGGCAAGAGCCTTCAGCGCAGCCAGGGTGTCGGCATGGGCCAGAAGTAGCGCCCGTGAACGAGCAACCACACGATGTGGTGCTCGTCGTCGACCTCGGCGCGCAGTACGCCCAGCTGATCGCCCGGCGCGTGCGCGAGGCGCACGTGTACAGCGAGATCGTGCCGCGCTCGATGCCCGTCGCCGAGATGCTCGAGCGACGGCCCGCAGCGATCATCTTGTCGGGCGGTCCGGCGTCGGTGCACGTCGACGGCGCGCCGTCGATCGACGCGTCGCTCTACAACGCCGGCGTGCCGGTGCTCGGCATCTGTTACGGCGCGCAGCTGATCGCACGCGACCTCGGTGGTGAGGTCGCCAAGACCGGCCGCGGCGAGTACGGCCGCACCACGCTGTCGGTGCTCGACCACGGCGCGCTGTTCACGGATCTGCCCGACGAGCAGGTCGTGTGGATGAGCCACTTCGACACGATCACGCTGGCCCCGGCCGGCTTCCGCGTGGCGGCGTCCACGCCCGAGACACCGGCCGCCGCGTTCGGCGCCCCCGACCGTCGCATCTACGGCGTGCAGTTCCACCCCGAGGTCGCGCATACCGAGCGCGGTCAGGAAGTGCTCAAGGCCTTCCTGTACGAGGTGGCGGGGTGTCGCCCGACGTGGACGAACGTGTCGATCATCGATCATGCCGTCGAGGAGATCCGCGCCCAGGTCGGCTCGGAGCGGGTGATCTGCGGCCTGTCGGGCGGTGTCGACTCGGCGATCGCGGCAGCCCTCGTGCACAAGGCGGTGGGCGACCAGCTCACCTGCGTGTTCGTCGACACCGGCATGATGCGCCTCGGCGAAGCCGACCAGGTGGAAGAGACGTTCCTGCGCCAGTTCCACGTGGATCTCGTGCACGTGAAGGCCGCCGACCGGTTCCTCGCTGCGCTCGACGACGTCATCGATCCGGAGCGCAAGCGCAAGATCATCGGCGAGCTGTTCATCAGGGTCTTCGAGGAAGCCGCGCGCGAGATCCCCGGCTCGCCCCGCTTCTTGGTGCAGGGCACCCTCTACCCCGACATCGTGGAATCGGGCGGCGGCGACAACGCCAACATCAAGAGCCATCACAACGTGGGTGGTCTCCCCGACGACATGGACTTCGAGCTCGTCGAACCGCTGCGGCATCTGTTCAAGGACGAGGTGCGCGCGATCGGCGAGGAGCTCGGCCTGCCCGAGGAGATCGTGTGGCGCCAGCCGTTCCCGGGTCCGGGCCTGGCGGTGCGGATCGTGGGCACGATCACGCCGGAGCGCATCGACATCCTGCAGCGCGCCGACCACATCGTGGTCGAGGAGATCAAGCGCGCCGGGCTGTACCGCGAGATCTGGCAGAGCTTCGCGGTGCTCCCCGCGGTGCGCACCGTGGGTGTGATGGGCGACGACCGCACGTACGCGTACCCGATCATCTTGCGGGCGGTCACGAGCGACGATGCCATGACGGCCGACTGGGCGCGCCTGCCCTACGACCTGCTCGAGCGCATCGCCAGCCGGGTGATCAACGAGGTGCCGGGCGTGAACCGGGTGGCCTACGACATCACCAGCAAGCCCCCCGGCACGATCGAGTGGGAGTAGCTCGCGGCACTGGTCCTCCTGGAGGACCGCATTCGGTCGCTCAGCGCACGGCGGTGATCATGAGGTGCCAGCCGATCGCCTTGCCCAGCGGGCGCCGAATGGCCAGCGGCGTCTTCGTGCACAGCGGTCCGAAGCCGTAGGTGAACGGGTAGGCCGCTTCCACCGCCACGGAGCCGAAGTCGCCGAAGAGCCGGCGTACTTGCTTGCGGCTGAACGTGTACACCACGGGGCAGTGATCCGAGCGGTCACGGGGTGACTCGTAGGGCAGCCGGAACGTGCGGTGCACGAGGTTCACGAGCGAGTCGCGGTGATAGAGCATCACGTACGCCTTGCCGCCGGGGCGCAGCACGCGGCGCACCTCGGCGACGGCCTTCTCGATGTCGGGCGTGTGGTGCAACACGCCGAACGAGTACACGGCGTCGAAGTGCTCGTCGGGGAAGCTCAGCCCCTCGGCGTTACCGAGCTGGAAGTCGATCGAGACGTTGCGCTGCGCCGCATAGTCCTTGGCGATCTCGAGCGCGTGCTCGGTGAGATCGACGGCCGTCACGTCGAAGCCGCACTTGGCGAGCTGGATGCTGTCGACACCGATGCCGCAGCCCACTTCGAGGAGCTTGCCGCTGCTCCCGCGGAGTGACGCGAAGAGGTCGACGAGGTTGTAGTGCGCCCGGTACCGACGCGACTCGATCTCGTCGAAGTACGCGGCTGTCGCCCGCGCTTCCTTCGTGTAGTACTCGTTGTTGACGTGTGACTCCCAGAAGCTCTTGACCGTCTCGACCGTCACATCAGGATCGGGTTTCATCACGCAGGTGTCCTTCCAACGAGGTGCGGTCGGGCTTCGGTGAAGATCTCACGCCAGAGCTCGAAGCCGATCATCTGCCAGAGCATGAAGTAATGCCAGCGCAGCCGCTGATGCGGTCGCGCGTCGAGCACGCGTTGCACGAACACCGGGTTGAACACGCCCGATGCGCGCAGGCGAGCGGGTGTGAGCACCTCGCGCGCCATGGGTCCGAGGTCCTTGCCGAACTGCTCCACCGGATCGAACGTGAAGCCCCACTTCTTCTTGTCGAGCACGCGATCGGGGAGCACGCCGCGCATCGCGTCCTTGAGCAGGCCCTTCTTGCCCGTAGCGAAGCGAATGCGGTCGGGGATCCGTGCCGCAAAGCGTACGAGGTCGAGGTCGAGCAAAGGGACCCGCGACTCGACCGAGTGGGCCATCGACATCGTGTCTTCATTGTGCAGCAGGTCCGAGACCATCTTGGTGGAGAACTCGGTGCGCAGCACCCGCGAGCGAGGTGAGTCGCCGGCGAATCCCGAGTCGAAGTACTCGTCGAATCCCTCGCGGGTGGCGCCGGCCAGCCGCTCCACGAACTCGGGTGTGTAGACGCGCCGCATCAGCTGGTTGTTGAAATCCCAGGCGTTGCGCAGGAGCAGATACTGGCGGGCATCGTCACCGCTCGCGGCGAGCCATTCGAGCTGACGGATCGGCAGGTCGAGCTGGGGGCGGCCGAGCTGGGCGGCGCGGCGCGCGGTCCACTCGAGCACCGGCGCGACCATGCGCACCGCCGCTCCGGTGGCGCCGGCGCCGAAGCGTTCGGCGCGCGCCGTGTAGTCGTAGATGTCGTAACCGCCGAAGAGCTCGTCGCCACCGAGTCCCGACAGCGCCACCGTCACGTGTTGACCGAGGTAGCGGTGCAGCAGGTAGAGCTGCAGCGAGTTGACCTTCGGCTCTTCGGTGTGGCGGATCGCGGCGGCGAGATGGTCGAGGGCCGGCTCGTGCAGGACGAGCTCGTGATGGTCGGTCCCGTAGGTGTTCGCCACGAAGCGCGCGTCTTCGAGCTCGTCGGTGGGCTCCCCGAACCCGAGGCTGAACGTCTTGATCGGAGCGTCGCTCGCTCGACGCAGCATCGCGACGATCGTGCTCGAGTCGATGCCGCCCGAGAGCGACACGCCGATCGGCACGTCGGCGAGCAGCTGGCGCTGCACCGCCGACGCGCAGTTGGTCCGGATGCCTTCCAGCCATTCTTCGCGGGTGCGCGATTCGTCGGGCGTCCAGTCGATGCTCGTGTACGGGTAGACGCGCGGTTCGCCACCGTCGAACTCGAGCACGTGGGCCGGCGCGAGGCGGTGGATGCCGCGAAAGAGCGTGCGAGTACCGGGGATGTAACGCACGTTCATCGAGAAGTGCAGGCTGGTCTCGTCGAGCTCGGCACCGACGAGCCCGCTCGCGAGCACGACCTTCGCTTCCGATCCGAACGCGAGCCGACCGCCCTGCGCGTGGTACACGAGCGGCTTCACGCCGAGCGGGTCGCGCACTACGAACAGCTTGCCGAGGCGCCGGTCGAACAGCGCGAACGCGAAGATCCCGTTGAGGCGCGCCGCACACGCGATGCCCTCGTCTTCGTAGAGATGCGGGATCAGCTCGGTGTCGCAGGTGGTGTGCAGCCGGTGGCCCCGGCGCAGCACCTGTTCGCGCAGCTCGGGGTAGTTGTAGGTCTCGCCGTTGTACACGACGACGATGGAGCCATCCTCGTTCGTCATCGGCTGCACGCCGCCCTCGACGTCCAGGATCGCAAGGCGGCGGTTGCCGAGACAGACACCATCGGAGACGAAGTACCCGTCGCCGTCGGGGCCGCGATGCACGATCGTGTCGGCCATCGCGCGGATCAGCTCGGCATCGCCGAAGCCGTACGTGCCCGCGATGCCGCACATCAGCTACCTGCGCCGAAGTTCGACTCGAAGTAGTCGATCATCCACTGTGTCACGTCGATCTTCTCGGTGAGCAGGCGCTCACGGGCGCGCTGCCCGAACTCGCGCGGCGAGTTGGCCAACAGCTCACCGATCGCCGCCATGGCGAGCTCGTACTGGTCTTCGGTGAAGTGGCGCACGAGCCCGTAGCGACGTTCCTCGTCGTCGGTGTAGCCGCGTCCGGTGGTGGCGATCATCACCGCGGGAACGCCGAGCACGGCGGCTTCGGACGACATGGTGGCCGATTCGCCCACGATCATCTGCGCATGGGCCAGAAGGTGGTGGATGTCGTCGACGGGCCCCTGGAGCTCGTAGGGCGCGAGGTCGGGAGGCAGGGGCGCTTCCGACGACACGAGCACGCGCCCGTGCCGGGCGAGCAGCTCCACGAGATCGCGCTTCTGCGCTCCGGTGAGACCGGTCTCGCGACGGTCGTGCACCGCCTGCCACGACACGAAGCGCACGATCGAGAAGGGCTCGTCGACCGACACGCCGAAGGCGGCCAGGCGCGCCGGGTCGGGTTGAAACCGGTTCGGATGCAGATAGGCGAGCTCGTGATAGCCGGCGTAGGTGACGTGCGTACCGCGGACCTTGCCCTGGTAGCAGTCGGGTGTGCACACACTGTGCGCGAGCGGGTACACGAACCAGTTCGTCTGGCGCGCGAACTCGGTGTCGTAGAACACGACGGATGGCACACGCCGCAGGGCGCCCGCGATCGCGATCGAAGGCCCCATGATGCCCGTCATCACGTCGGGCCGGAACTCCTTCATGATCTTCATGAGCTTCG
>JADGOO010000099.1 GCA_017882905.1 Acidimicrobiia bacterium
ACCGGCGCCTGAGCGCAGCGAGATTCATCGGGCACCTGAGCGCAGCGAGATTCATCGGGCACCTGAGCGCAGCGAGATTCATCGGGCACCTGAGCGCAGCGAGATTCATCGGGCACCTGAGCGCAGCGAGATTCACCGGGCACCTGAGCGCAGCGAGATTCACCGGGCACCTGAGCGCAGCGAGCGCACCGGAGGAACGCGGCGGGCGCGGCGGTAGCCTCGACCCGTGCCCGTGACACCGTCAGTCGGCTGGGGTGTGCTGCATCTCTACTATCGCCTCGATCGGGCGCGCGCCGACGCGAATCCCGCTTCCGCGAAGCGTCTCGTGGCGGCGGTGGAGGCGTTGCGGGCCGACGGGCATCAAGCGCTCACGTTCAGCGTGCTGGGTCACAAGGCCGATCTCGGCGTGATGGTGCTCGGGCCTGATCTCGGCCGGCTGCAACGCTTCCAAGCCGAGGTGCTCGACGGTCCGTTCGAGCCGGTGTGGTCGTACGTGTCGCTCACCGAAGCGTCGCCCTACACCTCGACCGACGACGACGAACGCGCCCGCCTCGCCACCGAAGAGGGCATCGACGATGCCGCCGAGATCGAGCGGCGACTCGCGGTCTGGCGTGACCGGATGGTGCACTATCGCGAGCAACGACTGCACCCGCAGCTGCCCGCCAAGCAGCTGCTCTGCTTCTATCCGATGACGAAGCGCCGCAACGCCGACGCGAACTGGTACGCGCTCGATTTCGAGCAGCGCAAGCGGCTCATGGCGGGCCATGCGCGCGTCGGGCGCACGTACGCCGGGCGTGTGGTGCAGCTCATCACGGGATCGACCGGCATCGACGATTGGGAGTGGGGCGTGACGTTGCTCGCCGACGATCCGTTGGTGCTCAAGGAGATCGTCCACGAGATGCGCTTCGACGAGGTCTCGGCCCGCTACAGCGAGTTCGGTCCGTTCTATGTGGGTCTCGTCGGCGAGGCCGATGAGGTGCTCGCGTCGCTCACGTCGGGAGGTGACCAATGAGCTCGCCCCAGCGGTTGTTCGTGTCGTTCCCCGAGCAGCTCGTGCCGCGCCCGATGGTCTACGAGCTCGTGAAGCGCTTCGATGTGATCCCGAACATTCGGCGCGCCGATGTGGAAGACCACTCCGGCTGGATGATCCTCGAGCTCGGCGGTCAGCCCGCGTCGTGCGAAGCGGCGATCAACTGGTTGCGCGAGCAGGGTTGCGTCGTCGACGACATGCAGGGTGACATCATCGCCGGCTGATTCGCCGCTCAGCCATGGTCGACGATGGTGCCGGTGATCGGGCCGCCGTCGACGAGGTTCGAGTGCCACGTGCCGACCAGATGCAGCAGCTCGCCCGGGTGCGCGACCACGCCCGACGCGGTGGCGATCACGTGCAGGTTGAACGCGAGCTGTGCCGTCGTCCCGTTCGGGATGATCTGGCCGTCGGCCGAACCGGTGGCCGCACCACTCGGTGTCGTGAGTGCGAAGGTGCCCACACCGGCGAAGCCGTTCGATGATGCAAAGACGCACATGTCGACGTTGAGCGTGGCGTTGGCGCCGCGTGCGCTCGTGACCCGCGCGACGTACCGCTGGTGCACGAAGCTGCACGGACCGCCGACCTTGAAGGGTGCCGTACCGGCCACGGTGCCGGTGACGAGCGCCCGCCCAGCCGCGTCGGCCGACGCCGCCGGGAACGCGATCGACAACACGACGAGCAGTGCGAACACCGATCCGACGCTCCGCCCGACGCGCCCGAATGATCGTCGCGACATCACACTTCCCCCCTTGGTGGCCCGCCACCCATGATGACCATCCCGGTCCGCACGCCGCAAGGGTGGCGATCGTGGCGGTGTCGAGCGGGCGACAGGGGAGGTGGGACAATGGCGTCTGTGACGGGTGTGCTCGATGATGACGCCCTCGTCCAGTTCGTGCGCGATGGCTACGTGCTGTTGCCGCATGCGTTCGACGCCGAGGTCGCCGCACGCGGCCGGGCCGCTGTCTGGCGCGAGATCGGCCTCTCGCCGGATCGTCCGGAACAGTGGACGGAGCGGTTCGTCCATCTCAAGCGCACGCTGCGCGGTGGACCGTTCGACGCGGTGATGACACCGCGCGTCGCGAGCGCGTTCGATCAGCTGCTCGGCGCCGGCGCCGGCGCCTGGCGGTTCGGCGAGGCGTACGGCTGGTGGCCGGTACTGTTCCCGGGCCACCTCGCCGACCGTGGCCCGACGGATCTGGGGTGGCATGTGGATGGCGGCAGCACGGAGCGCCACCTCGACTCACCCGAGCAGGGGCTCGTCACGCTCTTCTTGTTCTCCGACATCGAACCCGGCGGTGGCGGCACGGCGCTGCGCGTGGGATCGCACCGCGCCGTGGCCCGCCTGCTCGCCGCCCACGAGCCGCGTGGCCTGTCGGTCGAAGATCTGCGTGCGCAGCTGCCGCGCGCGGGATCGGAGCCCATCGTCGAGGTCGTGGGCCAGGCGGGCGACCTCGCTCTGGTCCATCCGTTCCTGATCCACGCCGTCAACGCCAACCGTAGTGATCGCGTCCGCTTTGCGTGCAATCCCGTGGTGTCGCTGCGCGCGCCGATGCAGCTGCGCGCGCCGGGCTCACCGGTCGAGACCGCCATTCACGACGCTCTCGACCCGTCGCGGCCGCCGCTACCTGTCAAGCGGTCGAAGTGGTCTGCCAGATGGGGAAGATGAGGTACTCGACGCCGTCGCGCATCTCCGTACGACCGTCGGCTCGCCAGCGCGCCGCGAGCGTCGTGGCCGGACCCAGGCCGATCATCCGCTTGATGTCGGCGATTGTCACGAGCAGCGGGCCGTCGGCATCGCCGTCGCGCAGGATGGCGTCGACTTCGAGCACCGGCCGGTTGGGTTCGTGGGCATCGAGCAGGTGGCAGTGGTAGACGACCCGTTCGAAGACCGAGGTCGCGAGGATTCGCATCGCTACGAGTCTCGCGGACCCGCCCGCCGCCGTGGGCGCGTGCGCGCTGAGCGTGGCGGTCGAATGCCGCGATTTGGCTGGGCTTCCCATGGCGGCCTGCCGATGGCACCATGAAGGTGATGCACCCCGCCGCCCAGGGTTCGAATCAGCCGCCGGAAGGCGGCGATCGGCGCGCGGTCAACGCGGTCGGCGAGCTCGAGCGGCTGGTCGCAACCGTCGATCAGTCGGCCGATCTGGTCACGTTCTTCCGTGCCGACGGCACGGCGTATTCGATGAACCAGGTCGCCCGCGAGTTCTTCGGGCTCTCGGCCGACGAGCCGCTTCCGCCGCTCACGCCCGAGGATCTCGTCGGCGGTGACGAGGCGACGATCGAAGCGATCGCCGAGACGCTCGACGGCCCGACCGGCCGATGGGAAGGTGAGCTCGACCTGATCGCACCCGGCCGCAGCGGCCGGTTCCGACTCGTCGTGCACGCTCATCGCGATCCGACCGGCGAGGTCGAGTACTACTCGGCGCTCGGACGTGACGTCGGTGCGCTGCGCGAAGCCGAGGACCGCTTGGTGGAGAGCCAGGCCTGGTGGCGCTCACTCGTGCAGCACGCGAGCGACGTCATCATGGTGCTCGCAGAAGATCAGACCGTGCTGTACGTGACGCCGTCGGTCGAGCGACTGCTCGGATACCGCCCCGAAGATCTCGTCGGGTCGCGCATGCCCGGTCGGCGGCCCGATGCCGACGAGCGCTTCCGGCACCTCTATCGCGAGGTGAGTGCCAAGCCCGGCGTGCCCGTCACCTACGAGACCGAGCTCACGGCACTCGACGGAAGTGTGCGCGCGTTCGAGTGCACGCTCACGAACCTGCTCGACGATCCGGCTGTGGCGGGCTTCGTCGTGAACTCGCGTGACATCACCGATCGGCGCCGTGCCGAAGAGGCGCGGCGGCGCAGCGAAGCGCTCCTCCGCTCGATCGTGCAGCACTCGCCGCTCGCGATCTATGCGATCGATGGCGACGGTCGGATCCGGCTCTGGAACAAGGCCTGCGAGGTGGCCTTCGGTTGGTCGGCCGACGAAGTCGTCGGCGAGCGCCCGCCCTTCCTTGGCGACGAGAGCACCAACGCGCTCTACGACGAGACGCGTGCGCTGGTGTTCGCCGGAGAGACGATCACCGGCGTGGAAGTGCGGCGCGTGCGACGAGACGGGAGCCCCGTCGACATCAGCCTCGCGATGGCGCCGTTGCACAACGCCGACGGCCGAGTCACGACCGCGGTCGCGGTCCTGGCCGACATCACCGAGCAGCGCCAAGCAAACGAAGAGCTCGAGCGCAGCCGGCGTGCGCTCGCCGAGAGCGAAGCGCGCTACCGAGGAATCGTCGAAGACCAGACCGAGCTCGTGTGCCGATACCTTCCCGACACGACGCTCACGTACGTGAACCGGGCGTTCGCCGCGTTCTACGGTGGCGCGCCCGCCGACTACGTCGGCCGCCAGCTCGTGGAGCTGTTCCCACACAACGAGCGCGCCGCCGAGGTCGCACGACTCGCGGCGTTCGGCGACGGCCACGAAGTCGAACAGACCGAAGACTGGGAGCCTCGTCACGACGGCGCGGCCCGCTGGTACCAGTGGACCGATCGCGCCTACCTCGACGCCGACGGCAACATCGTGGAGTTCCAGTCGGTGGGGCGCGACGTGCACGAACGGCGCCAAGCCGAGCGCTCGCTCGCGTGGCAGGCCGAGATCCTCGAGATGATCGCCCTCGGTACGCCGCTCGACGAGACGTTGCTCGCCGTCGGACGCATCGCAGAAGGCGAGCAGAACTGGCGGTGCGCGGTGATGCTGCGTGACGGCGACGAGCTCTCGGCGGTAGCCGCGCCCACGCTGCCGCTCGGCTTCCTCGACGCGCTCGGCCGCCTCCCGATCGCCGATGGCGGCGGCACGTGCGGCACGGCTGCGTACCGGGGCGTCGCGGTGCTCAGCCGCGACCTGCAGACCGATCCGATCTGGACCGGTCGCCACGAACGCTTGGCCCGCTTCGGCATCCAGGCCGCCTGGTCGGTGCCGCTCACCGTGCGCGGCGACATTGCGGGCACGATCTGCTTGTACGGATCAGCGCCGGGCGAACCCGACGCCGAGCAGCGACGCATCGTGGAGCTGCTCGCCCGCCTGGCCACGGTCGCGCTCGAGCGCAAGCGCTTCGAAGACGAGCTGGCGCACCAGAGCCTCCACGACGAGCTCACCGATCTCCCGAACCGCACGCTGTTCAGCGATCGCCTCTCGCTTGCCATGGCGCGCGCGTCGCGCCTCCAGGCCGGTCTCGGTGTGCTGTTCGTCGACATCGACGGCTTCAAGGGCGTGAACGACTCCCTCGGACACACCACCGGCGACCGTGTCCTGTGCGCGTTCGCGCAACGCGTCGAGTCGGTGTTGCGGCCCGGCGACACGCTCGCCCGGTTCAGCGGCGACGAGTTCGTGGTGCTGTGTGAAGACCTGCCCCACGACATGGCGCGCGAAGCGGCGACGCACATCGCGTCGCGCATTCTCGAGGCGCTCGCTTCGCCCTTCATCGTCGACGACGTCGAGATATTCCTGCGTGCGTCGATCGGCATCGCGTTGCAACGCGAACCTCGTGAGCGGCCCGACAACTTGGTGCGCGACGCCGACGCGGCCACCTACCGGGCCAAGGAGCTCGGTCGTGCCCGCTGGGTCGTGTTCGACGACACGCTGCGCGAGCGCGTGGTGGCCGAGCACACCACGCTCAACGAGCTGCACCGCGCGCTCGAACGCGGCGAGCTCCGCGTGTTCTTCCAGCCGGTCGTGTCGCTCACTCGTGGCCGTTGCGTGGGAGCCGAAGCGCTCGTGCGCTGGCAGCACCCTGAGCGCGGCCTCGTCGCGCCCGGCGAGTTCATCGCTCTCGCCGAGCAGTCCGATCTCATCGTCGAGCTCGGTGAATGGGTGCTGGCCGAGTCGGCGCGCTACACCGCGCGGTGGAACGCGCACGCCCGCGAGACGTTCACTGTCTCGGTCAACCTGTCCGGGCGCCAGCTCGCCCAAGCCGACCTTGCCGAGCGCGTCTCCGACATCATCGCCGACGCGGGTTGCCGCGCCGATCTGCTCTGCCTCGAGATCACCGAGAGCGTCCTGATGCGCGACGCCGACCGCGCCGTCGCCGGTGTCGACGGGTTGCGCAACCTCGGCGTGAAGGTCGCCATCGACGACTTCGGCACCGGCTACTCGTCGCTCGCGTACCTCAAGCGGTTCTCCGTCGACAGCGTGAAGGTCGACCGCTCGTTCGTCGACGGCCTCGGCAGCGACCCCGGCGACCAGGCGATCGTCTCTGCTGTCGTCAGCATGGCTCACGCCCTCGGGCTTCGGGTCGTGGCCGAGGGCGTCGAGACCGAGACCCAGCTGACCGAGCTCGTGGCCCTCGGCTGCGATCTCGCGCAGGGCTACTACTTCGCGCCACCGCAACCGGTCGCCGATCTGGGCGAGCTGTTGCAGCGCACCCGCCCGTGGAGACCTCCGGGCGCGCGCTTCCTCACCGCGTAACCCCGGCGGCCTCGACTCGCCTCGACGTTCATATGTCCGTCAGAATCTGACACGGCAGGTTGACGCGCGGTGCTCGAGGCAAGGGGACGGGATGCACATCGATTCGGGCGACACCACGTGGGTGCTGGTCGCCGCCGCACTCGTGATGTTCATGACGCCCGGGTTGGCGCTGTTCTACGGCGGGATGGTGCGGGCCAAGCACGTGCTCGGCATGCTCATGCAGAACTTCTTCTGCCTCGGCTTGGTGAGCGTGCTCTGGGCCGCGGCGGGGTACTCGCTCGCCTTTGGTGGCGACAACGCATTCGTCGGCAACTTCGCGTTCGCCGGTCTCCACCACGCCGTGCGCGTGGCGCCGGCCGGGTTCGCGCTCACGATCCCGCCGCTGCTCTTCATGGCGTACCAGATGATGTTCGCCGTGATCACGCCGGCGCTGATCACGGGTGCGATCGCCGACCGCATGCGGTTCAACGCGTGGGTGTGGTTGCTCACCTTGTGGTCGCTGCTCGTGTACTCGCCGGTCGCGCATTGGGTGTTCTCGCCGAGCGGGTGGGCGAACCGGCTCGGTGCCCTCGACTTCGCGGGCGGCACGGTCGTGCACATCAATGCCGGCATCGCCGCGCTTGCGTGCGTGCTCGTGCTCGGGCGCCGCCAGGGCTGGCCGAATCGCCCCATGCCGCCCCACAACCTCCCGCTCACGATGATCGGCACCGGGATCCTGTGGTTCGGCTGGTTCGGGTTCAACGCCGGGTCGGCACTGGCCGCGAACGGCCTCGCCGTGCAGGCACTCGTCAACACGCACCTGGCGGCCGCGGCAGCGATGCTCAGCTGGCTCGTTGCGGAGCGGGCCAAGCAGGGCCATGCCACCACGCTCGGCGCGGCGTCCGGCGCAGTTGCCGGCCTCGTGGCCATCACACCGTGCGCCGGCTACGTGGGCGGAATGGCACCGATCCTCATCGGTGCCATCGCGGGCATCGTGTGCTTCTTCGCCATCGATCTGAAGCACCGCTTCTCGTTCGACGATTCGCTCGACGTCGTCGGTGTGCACCTGATCGGGGGCATCACCGGATCGCTCCTGCTCGGCCTGTTTGCTGACAAGTCGGTGAACCCCGCGATCGTGCACGAGGGCCTGTTCGCCGGCGGTGGCGTGCGGCTCGTGTGGTTCCAGCTCGTGGTCGTGGTCGCGACGCTCGCGTACTCGTTCCTCATGACGATGCTGATCATCAAGGTGCTCGACAAGGTCCTGCCGGGTGGCGTGCGCGTCACCGAGGAAGACGAAGAAGCCGGTCTCGACCTCACCCAGCACTCCGAGGTCGGTTACTCGTTGCTGACGTGACGTCCCAGTTCGATTCGAGCTCGAAGGAGAGCACATGAAGCTCGTCGTGGCGGTCATCAAACCGTTCAAGGTCGACGACGTGAAGGCCGCCGTGCAGGAGCTCGGCATGCAAGGCCTTACGATGACGGAGGTTCAGGGTTACGGTCGCCAGCGCGGTCACACCGAGGTGTACCGAGGTGCCGAGTACACCGTCGATTTCGTTCCCAAGATCAAGCTCGAGGTCATATGCGAGGACGGCGAGGCGACCTCCGTGGCGGAGCGCATCATCGCGGTAGCACGAACGGGCAAGATCGGCGACGGCAAGGTGTGGATCACGCCCATCGACGACGTGTGGCGGATTCGCACTGGTGAAGCCGGAAGCGACGCACTCTGACGGACGTGATGGCGATGTCACCGCGCGGCTGCGAGCGCGCCGCGAGGAGCTCAACGCCGACAACGGCTTGCGCGGCGCCCGCTACGGCGCCGCGCTGGCCGATGCGATCGACGAAGCACTGACGACGCTGCTCGCGCG
Source organism: Acidimicrobiia bacterium (assembly GCA_017882905.1). Taxonomy (GTDB): domain Bacteria; phylum Actinomycetota; class Acidimicrobiia; order IMCC26256; family PALSA-610; genus Chersky-683. The sequence continues at coordinate 8,321 of JADGOO010000099.1, forward strand.
CACCGACGCCGCCGCCGATGTGGCGCTCGTCGCGCTCGGCTCGTACGCACGCAGGGAGCTGTGCCCGGGTTCTGATGTCGATGTGCTGCTCGTGCTTCCCGAGGCTCGCGGTCGTCGCGCCCGGGCGAAGGCCGATGCGGCGCGCGGTGTCGCGGAGCGGCTCTGGTACCCGCTCTGGGACGCGAGCTTCGTCACCGGGCACGGTGCTCGCACCGTGCGCGAGTCGCTGTCGCTCATGGGCGAAGACCTCGACGCACTCACCGCCTTGCTCGACATCCGTTGCATCGCGGGCAACTCGGCGCTCGCCGAGGAGCTCGCGTCGCGCACGTTGGCCCGCGCCCGGCAACGCAGTGGGCGCGCGCTCGAGCAGCTCGCGGGTGGCGCCGAGGTGCGCCGCACCAAGCCCGGCATGGTCGCCGAGATGCTCGAGCCCAACCTCAAAGACGGCGCGGGTGGCCTTCGCGACGTGCATGCGCTCACGTGGGCCGCGGCGCTCGTCGCCGGGCGCGCCGACCGTGCCGCGCTCGTGGACATCGGCGTGCTCGACGCGCCCGACGCGGAGCGCCTCGATGCGGCCAATGCGCTCTTGCTCGATCTGCGCGTTGCGTTGCACCGGATCACGGGAGGGCACAGCGACCTGCTCGCGCTCCAAGACCAAGACGCGGTCGCCGCCGCGCTCGGTGTGGGAGATGCCGACATGCTCGCGCGCGAGCTCGCGGCTGCGGGTCGGGCCGTGGCGTGGATCGCCCGCGACGTGTGGCAGCGCATCGCGCCCGATCGCTCGCGGCCCGTGGAGCGCGACGGGCCGGTGGGTGAACGGCTGGCCGTGCGCGACGGCCGGCTCGGTTTCGCCTTTGCCGAGGCTCCGACGTCGCTCGACGTGCTCACGCTCGCCGCGAACGCGGCGTCGAAGCGCATCGCGATCGCGCCTGACACGCTCGTGCGCCTTCCCGACGCACCGCCGCCCGACTGGAGTCGGCCCGAGCTCGACGCGTTCGTGGCGTTGCTCCGCGCCGGGCGCGACGCAGTGCCGGTGTTCGAGGCGCTCGACCACGTGGGCGCGCTCACGCGCATCCTGCCGGAGTGGGAACACGTCCGGTTCCTGCCGCAGCGCAACGCGTACCACCGCTTCACCGTCGACCGGCACCTGCTCGAAGCGGTGGCCGAATGCGCCACGCTTCTCGACAGCGCGTCGTTGCCGCGCGCCGAACAACCGGTCGAGGGCACGGTTGCCCGCGCATTGCGTCGTCGGGAGCTGCTGCTGCTCGGAGCGTTGCTCCACGATGTGGGCAAGGGACTTCCCGGCGATCACTCCGAGACGGGCAGCGACATCGCGGCGCGGATCGCGCGACGCATGCGTCTCGATTCCGAAGCCGTCGAGATCCTTCGCTGGTTGGTGCACGACCATCTGCTCATGGCCGACACGGCTACGCGCCGTGATCTCTCCGACGAAGCGATGGTGCGGCGCTTCTGCGACATGTTGGCCTGCGATCCGGAACGGCTTCGTCTGCTCTACCTGCTCACCATCGGCGACTCGATCGCCACCGGTCCTGCAGCCTGGAACCGCGCCAAGGGCGCGTTGCTGCGCGACCTCTTCATCAAGGCCGCTGCGATCGTCGAGTCGGATTCGGCGCAGTCGGTCGTGAGCGAGCGGCTCGAGCTGCTCGCCGCGCTCATCGGTGAGCAGGCGGCGGCCGACTTCCTCGCCGTGCTACCACCGTCGTACCCGCTCGCGTTCGACGTCGACGTGATGATCAGCCACCGAACCCTGCTCGCCGGCCGCGGCCTGCAGGTCGGCTGCTCCGCCGGACCCGACGGGCGCATCGTGGTCACGATCGTGGCCCCCGACCGCACGGGTCTGCTGGCCACGGTGGCCGGTGCGCTCACCTGCTGCGGGCTCGCGGTGCACGAAGCCAGCCTGTTCACGACCGCCGACGGCATGGCACTCGACGTGTTCCGCGCCGACGACACGTTCGGCCGGTTCGCCGAAGGCGACGACCGGATCCGCACCACGTTGAACCGGGCGTTCGCGGGCGAGCTCGACGTGGAAGCAGGCGTCGAGGAACGCCGCCGCCGGTACCAGCGAGCGAGCGCGGTCGGCCCGACCGACATCGCCGTCGACCTCGACGCGTCCGACACGGCCACGGTCGTCGAGGTGCACGCCGACGATCAGGTCGGACTGCTGTACCGGCTCGCGCAGGCGTTCGCGGCACTGGATCTCGACGTGACGGTCGCCAAGGTCGCAACACTGGGCGAACGAGTGGTCGACACGTTCTACGTGCGCGACGCGCACGGCGCCAAGCTGCTCGACTCGGCCCGGCTCGCCGACCTCGAGGAGCGCATCCGCGCGGCCACCTAGCATCGGCGCCGATGAGTGAGAGCAACGACGCCCACCTCGACCACCCTCAGGCTTCCGATCTGCTGCGATGGTCAGAGACCCTCGCCGGCATCGCGCGCACGGGCCTCGGGTTCACCCAGAGCCTCTATGAGCGCGAGCGCTTCGAAGAGGTGCTGAAGGTCGCCGCTGATATCCGCGCCGCGGCGATGAGCGAAGCCGAAGCCGACGCGCTCTACGACGAGTGGCTTTCGACGGTGGGCATGGGAGTGTCGGGCTACCAGACGCCGAAGACCGCCGTGGCTGCGGTCGTCGGCAACGACCGAAACGAGATCCTGCTCACGCAACGAGCTGATTCCGGTTGGTGGCTGTATCCCGTGGGGTGGGCCGACATCGGCTACTCGCCGTCGGAAGTGGCCGTGAAGGAGGCGTACGAGGAGACGGGCATCGAAGTGGAGCCCGTCGCGCTGATCGCCGTGCTCGACGGCTTGCGCCTCGGCTTCTCGCGCCATCCGCTCTACACGTTGCTGTTCCACTGCCGGATGATCGGTGGCGAGCTGGCCGGCCATCCGCTCGAGACCCGTTCGGTCGGCTTCTTCGCGCGCGATGCACTGCCGCAGCCGCTGGCCGGTGGCCATCGTTGGGTCGATGTGGCCTTCGACGCGATCGAGGGCAAGAACCCACCTGCCAGCTTCGACCCGCCGCGCACGCCACCCTGGCGCGAGCACTGACTCAGCCGCGAAGGGCCTCGATGAGGAGCGCGACGATCGACACCTTGCCGTTCGTGCGCTCCCACTCGTCGCCGATGCGCTGGTGGTCGACCACACCCGCCGCATCGGGTGCGATGCCGAGCGCAGCGGTCGCCGCGGTCGACAGCGGCTGGGGCTCGATCTCGTCGCCGTAGGCGGGGAAGCACTCGAGACCGTCCCACAGCGACGTGAGCGGCCGCGTGTCGGCTCCGAGCGGCAGCGCCGCCGGATCGACGCCTGACGCGAGCGCAGCGACCACCGTCTCCAGCACGTCGTAGTGCGACAAGCCCGTAGGCGTGCGATAACCGGCGACCGGGTGCAATCTCCATTCGAGCACGATGTCGCCCGGACCGTTGGCGAGGAGCCAGGTCTGGCTGCCGTTCACGTAGCTGTCGACGGGTGTGCCGAGCCGCTCGTCGAGTGCCACGAGGAGCTCCGGCGTGATGCGCCACACTGCGGTCGACGTGCGCTCCTCAGCCATGCCGCGCGACGCTAAACCATGATCTTCGAACGGGACGCCTACGAGATCGCCGACTCGATCCGAGCCGAGGAGCTGTCGAGCGTCGAGGTGCTCGAGCACTACCTGCTGCGCATCGAGCACCTCGATCCGCAGCTCAACGCCATCTGCGACATCGACGTCGAGCGCGCGCGAGACCAGGCGCGCGCAGTCGACAGTCGGATCGCGGCGGGCGACGATCCGGGGCCGTGGGCCGGCGTGCCGATGGGTGTGAAGGAGCTGGCCTCGGCACGAGGGCTCTCGGCCACGCACGGCTCGTTGCTCTACGCAGGCGAGCGCGCCGATCACGACGACAGCGAGGTCGCGCGCCTGCGCGCCGCGGGCGCGGTGATCGTCGCCAAGACCACCTCGCCGGAGTTCGGTTCGGTCAACTGGACGCGCACGCACATTCACGGCACCACGTGCAACCCGTGGGATGTCGAGCGCACGCCGGGCGGATCATCCGGTGGGAGCGCGGCGGCGGTGGCGAGTGGGATGCTGCCGATCTGCACGGGGAGCGACGGCGGCGGGTCGATCCGTATCCCGTCGGCGTACAGCGGACTCTTCGGCTACAAGTCCACGTTCGGGCTCACCGGAAGCGCACCCGGCCCGTTCGACAGCTCGCTCACCGCGGTTCCCGGTCCGGTGGCGCGCTCGGTGCGTGACGCGGCGCGCTACATCGACGTGATCGCTGGACCGACCAATGTCGATCCCACGTCGTTGGCGAAGCCGGCGCCGTTCGAACCGCAGCTGCTCGACGGAACGGCAGTGGCCGCGCTGCGCGGCCGTCGCGCCGCGTGGTCGGCCACGCTCGGCCACGCGATCGCCGAACCCGACATCGTCGCCGCGGCACGTGCGGCGGCCGTTGCGCTTTGTGACGATGCCGGCATCGAGCTCGTCGACATCGACGTGTCGATGCCGAACCCCGCTCGCGCGTGGGGGATCCTCTCGGGTCTCGCGATGGCAGCCGACCATGGTGAGCGCGCCGCGGGTCGCCTCGACGAGCTCACACCGGTCGTACGCGCGGGCATCGAGTACAGCGCGCGCATCAAAGCCGACGACGTCGTGCGCGCGCTGCGCCGGCGCGCCGACACGTTGGCCGCGATCGGGGCCGTGTTCGATCAGGTCCACTACCTGTTGACACCCACCGTTGCCACGCTCGCGTTCGCGGCCGGCGGACCACCGCCGCGGATCATCGCCGGCGTCGACGGCGGCGGCATGGGCACGGTGCCGTTCACTGCGCCCTTCAACGTCTCCGGCCAGCCCGCGGTGAGCATTCCGTGCGGGTTCTCGGTCGACACGACAGGTGATCACGAGTCGCAACCGTTGCCGATCGGGCTGCAGGTCGTGGGCCGGCGCCACGACGACATCGGTGTGCTTGCGTGCGGCCTGGTGGCCGAACGGGCGCGGCCCTGGCCGAAGCTCGCTCCGATGGCTACCCGGTAGCCTGCATCCATGACGGAGGTGACCCCCGGGCACCCACCGGCGGCGGTGACAAAGCCACCCAAGTCGGAGCAGCTGCCCGCATCCGAGGAGATCACGGAAGTCGCGCCCGGCGTGATCCGGATGCAATTGCCGATCTGGATGCCGGGCCTCGGCCACGTGAACATGTACGGCCTGCTCGACGATCGCGGGCTCACCGTGATGGATCCCGGGCTGCCCGGGCCGCAGTCGTGGCGCGCCCTCAAGGCGCGCCTCGCCGACGCCGGCTATGGCACCAAAGACGTGCACACGATCGTGGTCACGCACTCGCACCCGGATCACTTCGGCGGTGCGGGTCGTCTCGCCAAGGAGAGCGGCGCGCGACTCATCACGCATCATGCATTCAGCACGATGTCGGTGAAGGGACCGAACGCGCAGCGCGTGTTGGGCGAGGAAGAGGCACGCCGCATCGAACACGAAGCGGCGATGGCGGCACAGTCGCTCGACGTGCATCCCGACGAGATCCCCACGATCGCCGACATCGACAAGGGCGACGACGTCGTCCACGACGACACCGACGAGACCGAGACCACCGCCAAAGGGTGGGGGAGTCCCACGCCGTGGGGCACGAAGAACGAGGGCCCGCCGCTCAAGCGCAAGCTGCAGATCCGCGCGTGGCGCCTGCTGTTCGACCCGCCGCGCCCGACGCACCGAGTGCATCATGCCGACCGGTTGCAGCTCGCCGGTCGCGAATGGTGGTGCATCCACACGCCAGGGCACACCGTCGATCATCTCTGCCTCTACGACCCGGAGACGGGCACGTTGCTCGCCGGCGATCACGTGCTGCCGAACATCACGCCTCACGTCAGCGGTGTGCGCAAGGCCGATTCGTTGCGGTCGTATCTCGCCACGCTCGACTTGGTCGCAAGGCTCCCCGGTGTGCAGTTGGGTCTCCCGGCACACGGATCTCCGTTCATCGACGTTCCGGGTCGCGTCGAAGCGATCAAGGAGCATCACGCCGAACGCATGGAGCTCTTGCGTGACGCCGGCATCGCCCTCGGTCCGGCGACGGTGCCCGAGCTGTCGCACGAGGTCTTTCCGGAGCGGCACTGGGGAACGATGGCCGAGTCGGAGACCTTCGCCCACCTCGAGCACATGGTGCACGCGGGTCAGGGTGAGCGCTTCGAGCGCGACGGGCAGCTCGTCTACCGGCTGGCGCCTCGCCCAAGCGGAACATGACGCGGTCGGCATGACCTCGGTCGCCGACGATCCCACGGCGGAGGTCACCGATCTCCTGGTGCACTTGATCCGCAACGCGTGCGTGAACGACGGCACGATGGCATCGGGTCATGAGTCGCGCAGTGTCGATGTGCTCGCGCAGTACCTCGGCGCGACGGGCCTTGACATGGAGCGCTACGCACCTGCGCCGGGCCGCGAGAGTCTCGTCGCGCGTATCGAGGGCTCGGATCCCACCGCGCCGACGTTGCTGCTGATGGGTCACACCGACGTGGTGCCGGTGAACCCCGACGGCTGGACGCACGATCCGTTCGGCGGAGAGCTCGTCGACGGCGAGGTGTGGGGTCGCGGCGCGGTCGACATGTTGAACCTCACCGCGTCGATGGCGGTGGCGTTCCGGCGCCTCGCTACGTCGGGCTTCCGGCCCCGCGGCACGCTCGTGTACCTCGCGGTGGCCGACGAGGAAGCGCTCGGCACCTGGGGCGCCGAGCACCTGGTCGCCCACGAGCGCGACGCTGTCGGTGCTGATTACGTGATCACGGAATCGGGCGGCTTCCAGATCCCCACCGCGGCCGGTCCGCGGTTGCCGTTGGTCGTGGGCGAGAAGGGCTCGTACTGGTGCACGATCACCGTGCCGGGCACGCCCGGGCACGCGAGCCAGCCGTATCGCACCGACAACGCGCTCGTGACAGCGGCCGAAGTTGTGCGCCGACTCGCCGAGTACCGGCCCGAGACCGTCATCCACGAAACGTGGCGGCGCTTCGTGGAAGGCGTGTTCCCTGGTGTGCCCGAGCTCGTCGACGCCGACGCGCTCGGGCCGTTGTGCGAGACGTTGCCGATCGGGATCGCGCGCCAGGCGCACGCCTGCACGCACGCGACGTTCGCTCCCACGATCATCCATGGCGGTACGAAGACCAACGTCATCCCCGACGAGGTGACGATCGAGGTCGACATCCGCACGCTGCCCGGCCAACGCGGCGCCGACATCGAGCGCATGCTCGGCGACGCACTCGGCGAGCTGCGAGCCGTCGTCGAGATCACGTCGGGCGACGACAACGAATCGACGGCGTCACCGACCGACACCCCGCTGTGGGATTCGTTGGCGCGTGCGTCGTCGACGCTGGTCGAAGGCAGCGCGCTCGTGCCGTTCCTCATGGTCGGCGCGACCGACGCTCGCTTCTTTCGCCGGGCCGGCTCCGTCGCCTACGGATTCGGACTGTTCTCGCGCCGGCTCACCTTCGAGGACTACGGCAGCATGTTCCACGGCAACGACGAACGTGTCGATGTGGAATCGCTCGCGTTGTCGACGCGGCTCTGGGAGCTCGTCGCGCACGACGTGCTGGCCTAGCTCCCGCTACGCGTCGGGGCCCTCGCCCTGGCGGCGCAAGAACTCCTCGATGTCGGCCGCGAGCGTCTCGGCCGACGGTAGATCCGACTCGTCGATCGGTGGTGCGTCGCTGGCTGGGGGTGTGTCGTCGACGGGTGCCGCCGGGCGATCGCCGGATTTGTCGTCAAGTGGGGCGCGGCGACGACCGGGCAGCTCCTCGTCGTCTTCTTCGTCGTCGTCGTCCCAGTCGTCTTCGTTGTCCCAGCTGGGGTCGTCGTCCCAGTCGTCGTCGAAAGCGATCACGTCGTCGTCGGGCTCGTCGTCGAGCAGCTCGAGGTCGTCGCTCGTTCCCGAGTCGTAGCGCGCTTCGAGCGAGTGCACGTAGTGCACGAGATCCTCGTCGTCTTCTGCGACCGAGTCGACCTGCTGCTCCCAGGCGCGCGCGGCCACGGCGAGCCCACCAGTGTCGAGCTCGAGCTCGAGAAGCTCGCCGAGACGTTCGAGCAGCGCGAGCGTCGCTTTCGGGTTCGGCGCGCTGGCGACATAGTGCGGTACCGGTGCCCACAGCGACAGCGACGTGAAACCGGCCATTCGGGCTTGATCGGCGAGCACGCCCACGATGCCGGTAGGACCTTCGTAGCGCGAACGTTGCAGCCCGAGGCGCGCGGCGGTGCGCGGATCACTTGCCGTTCCCGTGACCACGACGGGCCGCGTGTGGGGCACGTCGCCGAGCAGTGCACCGAGCGTTACGGCGCGGTGCACGCCGTGATCGCGCGCCGTGCGCAGGATCTCGGCGCAGTACGCGGGCCAGTGCAAGTTCGGCTCGATGCCCAGCGCGAGGATCACCGTGCGGCCGTTCGGCTCGGCGCGATGGATGCGTGTGGTGGGCCAACGCAGGTGCCGTACCACGCCCTCGACGATCTCGACCTGTGGCCGAGCGGCCTGGAAGTCGAAGTAGGCCTCGCTGTCGAGCGCGTGCACCTCGGTCGCATCGAGCGTGCGGATGAGATAGCGCACCGCGTCGCTCGCCGCGTTGGCCGCATCGTTCCAGCCCTCGAAGGCGGCGATGAGCACAGCCCCGTCGGTCACCCGCGGCACACTATTCCTGGCGCCGGCGCGCTCGGACACGGGCTCCCGGCGCGCGGCGGCGACAGTCAGCCCAGGGCGCCACTCGCGTGGAGGTTGGTGAGCTCCGCGTCGGTGAGCCCGATCTCGCGCAGCACTTCGTCGGTGTGCTCTCCGATGGCTGGCGCGGCGCGCCGGATCACCGTCTGCTCGCCGTCGATCTGGACGGGCCCCGCGGCGAGCCGTGCGTGCTCGTGCGCAGGGTGGCGCGGGTAGTAGCCGTTCGCTTCCACCTGCGGATCGGCCAACACCTCCATGGGTGTGGCCAGTGGAGCGAAGATCGTGTCGTGCTGCGCCAGCTGCGCGATCACGTCGGCGAACTGCAACGTCGCGATCCGAGCGCGGAAGATCTCGTAGATCGCCTCGTTGTGCGCGGCGCGATCCGCCGCGGTCCGGTAATCGGGATGATCGATCATGTCGTCGAGGCCGAGCGCGCGACAGGCCGGCTCCCAGTGCCGATCAGGGTCGAGCATGTTCAGGACGACCCAGCGAGCGTCGGCGGTCTGGTACGGACCGACGAGCGGCGTCGACAGTGCCTTGAACGTCGACTTCACCGGGTCTTGGCGCAGGATCGATGTCGGGACGAGGTCGACGGCGAGCGTCCAGCACGCCGCACCGAGCAGCGCGACGTCGATGAGGGGGCCCTTTCCGGTGCGCTCGCGTTGGAGCAGACCGGCCGCGATGCCGCCCGCGAGGAACGCACCCGACGGCGCATCGCCCATCGCGCCGCGCTGCATGATGAACGGACCGTCGGGGGGCGTGAGCATGTGGCCGATGCCGCCGCGCGACCAGTACGAGACGGAGTCGAAGCCACCGAGATCGGCATCCGGACCGAGCTGACCCTGACCGTGGCCCCGCGCGTACACGGCACGGGGGTTGATCGCCCACACGTCGTCGGGCTCGAGGCGAAGCTTCGTGCGCGCCGAAGGCAGGAAGTTGGTGATGAACACGTCGCACCAACCGATGAGGCGATCCACCACGGCGCGTCCCTCGTCGTGGCGCAGGTCGAGCGCGATGCCGCGCTTGTTGCGGTTGAACTGCTCCCACAAGAAGTTGAACTCGCCGGTGTCGGCGACGAAGCCGGCTCGTTGGAACCCACGGAGCGGATCACCGGTGAGTCGCTCGATCTTGACGACGTCGGCGCCCCAGTCGGCCAGGATCGCAGCGGCCGAGGGAACGAAGCCCTGCTCGGCGACTTCGAGGATCTTGAAACCGTCGAGCACACCCATGGTCGCATCTCCTGAGTCGCCCTCACCCGGCCGTGGGAAAGGGTTGGGATCACACTCTGACGCGTCGGGTTGGGGTATGCACACCAGTGATGCGGCGCACGACTCTCTTGCTCGCGGCCGTCGTCGGCACCCTGACCGGCTTCGCGGTGCTCGGTTTCGATCGCCTCGTCGTGGATGTGGGCGTGAATCACGTGCTCAACGCGCCGCTGATCGTGCTCGCGGTCCTGCCCGGTGCGGGCTTGCTCGTGGCCGAGGTGCTGCGACGGTGGGTGGGTGGGGGCGGCGTGTCGCCGGCCACGTCGGACGCGTACCTCGTCGCCTATCACGATGCGCAGCCGCTCACGTGGCGGGACGGCATCGCCCGCACGCTGGCTTCGATCGCCACACTCGGCGCGGGTGGAGCCATGGGACTCGAAGGCCCGTCACTGCTCATCGGCGCGACGCTCGGCGATCGCATGGCTGCGTGGCTGCGCCCGAGCGATCGCCGCGCGCTGCTCGTGGCCGGCGCGGCGGCCGGGGTCGCGGCGATCTTCAAGGCGCCGGCGACCGGTGCGTTGTTCGCGCTCGAAGTGCCGTACCAGGAAGACTTCGGTCGACGCACCTTGCTGGCCAGCCTCGTCGGCGCGGCATGCGGCTACCTCGCGTTCGCGAGCGTCGACGGCACCTCGCCGCTCTTTCCTGTGCGCGGCGCGCCACCACTGGACCTCGGTGATCTCGCGACCGCGCTCGCGCTCGGTCTGATGTGTGGCTTGTTGGCGCGTGCGTTCGCGAAGCTTCTACAGGCCGCGAAGCACTGGAGCGAGGCCACCGGCGTCGCACCGCGATTGGTGGTGGCGACGATCGCCTCGGCGGTCGTGTTCGCGTTGACGCGCGGCCTCACCGGTCGCAGTCTCACGATCGGGCCGGGCTATGCGGTGCTGTCGTGGGCGACCCTGCACCACGCGGCCGGTGTCCTGCTCGCAATGCTCGTGCTCCGCGCCCTGGCGACCGCGGCGACCGTTGCCGGTGGCGGAAGTGGCGGCCTGTTCGTGCCGCTCGTGCTCGCCGGCGCGCTCGCGGGTCGGGCCCTCGGTGTCGCCGTACACCGTGACCCGGATGCCTTCGCGGTGCTGGGCGTGTCGGCGTTCCTCGGCGCGGGCTATCGCGTGCCGCTCGCGGCGTTGATGTTCGTGGCCGAGACAACCGGAAAGCCTGGTTTCGTGGTGCCGGGCCTGCTCGCCACGACCGTCGCCGATCTCGTGATGGGCAACGCGTCGGTCACGAGCCATCAGCGCCGAACGACCCCGCTCACGTGAACCAGCAGAGATCGTTCAGGAACGCAACGATGCGATGCTCGAACGGCTCGCGAAGTCGAGGGCGCCTTGGGCGAGGGCGGCGACCATCTGGCCCATGTGATCGAATCCCTCGCCGCGAGTCATGCCCATGAGATACCGCGCGTGGATGCCGGCCACGATGATGGCGAGCTTGTAGGACGCGAACACCTCGTACCAGTCGAGCCAGGTGAGATCGGCACCGCTCGCGCGGGCGTAGCGGTCGACGACCTCGTCGCGAGTGAGGAACCCGAGATCCGGTGAGATGACCGCGCCGGTGGCGACCACCTGCGCCTCGCCGCGGCCCCAGTACAACAAGAACAGACCGAGGTCGGTGAGCGGGTCGCCGAGCGTCGACATCTCCCAGTCGAGCACCGCGACGATCTGCCCGACGTCGTCGGTCGCGAGCATCGTGTTGTCGAGGCGGTAGTCGCCGTGCACGATGGTTCCCGCCGGCGACGGCGGCAGCTCAGCTTGCAGCCGGCGGGCCAGCTCGTCGATGGCGGGGTTGTCGGGACAGCCCGCTTCGCGCGACCCGTCCCACTGCTTGCCCCATCGCCGCACGTTGCGGGCCACGAATCCATCGGGGCGTCCGAAGTCGCCGAGCCCGACCGCGTTGTAATCGACGGCGTGCAGCGCCGCCATCACGTCGACGAGCGCCTCGGAGCAGCGGCGGGCATCGTCGCGGCTCACTCCCGCAAGCTCGTCCTGCGTGCGCAGGATCTGACCTTCCACCTTTTCCATCACATAGAACGGGGCACCGTTCACCGCGACGTCGTCGCAGAACGCGAGCGCTCGCGGCACCGGCACGGCGCTGCCGGCGAGCGCCTCGATGACGCGGAACTCTCGTGCCATGTCGTGCGCGGTGGGCTGCACGTGGCCGAGCGGCGGCCGGCGCAGCACCCACTCGTGGTCGGCATCGCCGACGATGTAGGTGAGGTTCGAGCGGCCACCCGAGATGAGCTCAGCGTGCAGCGGTCCGCCCGACGCGTGCTCGATGCGCTCGGCGAAGAACGGCGCGAGCCGCTCGAGGTCGACGCCGTCAGGTGCAGGCTCGGTCATCGCGGCCGGAATCTAGGTGATTCTCAGTGTCGGCGACACCGTCACCCGCGAGGCAGCTGCTCGCGGGCGAGTCGATGCGCGGGCTAGGCGGTGCGGCGACCGTCGCGCGGGGCGACGGGTTCGCCGTTGCCGCGCGGGTAGCGCGCGACGCGACCGACGGGCATGTCGACCCGGTAGCCGGCGGCGGCGCGCTCTTCTTCGGACTCGCCGCCCCAGAAGCCGTACTCGCGGTTCTCGCGCGCCCAGTCGCGGCACTCGATGAGGGCCGGGCAGGCGCGACACACGGTGCGGGCCTGCGACTCGCGCACGGCGCGTGCCTCGGGCCGCTCGCCCGGAGGTGCGAAGAACAACGTTGTCTGCCCGGAGCAGGCCGCGTCTGCGGTCCACTCGAGCACACCCGTGAAGAACAGCGTCGCGGTGTCGACGGCCATGGGGGGTCCTCCGGAGCTGGCCTGTGGCCGGGCGGGCGGCATCTCGCGGAGCCCGGCTCGTACTTCTTTCCCATTAGTGAAGCCGTTCACGACACTATCTGTCCAACAGTTGAAACAGATAGCATCCATCACCTTGACCGATTGTGCGGTCAAACGCCGCCAGATCGGCCCCCAGCCTGGTTCCCAGCCTGGTTCACGAGGCCGGCCCGATGCCCATGGAGGCTCGCATGGATCTGCGCCATCTCGACGCACTGTTGGCGATCGACCGCCTGGGCAGCTTCACCGCGGCGGCCGACGAGCTCCACACCGTCCAGTCGAACGTGAGCGACATGGTCCGTCAGCTCGAGACGGAGCTGGGTGTGCCACTCCTCGTGCGCGGCCGCAGGGGCGCCGACGCCACCGAGTTCGGGCGGGTCGTGCTCGAACGGGCCCGCCGAATCCGCGCCGAGCTCGACGCGCTCCACCAGGACATCTCGATGATCCAAGGCCTCGAGGTAGGCCGCGCCACGCTCGGCGTCGTGGGCACGATCAGCAGGCGGCTGGTGCCGCTCGTGGTAGCCGACCTGCGCGCGCACGCGCGCGGCGTGCACCTGCGCGTCAACGAGGGCGCATCGGAGCGCCTCGTGGCCGAGGTCGCAGCCCACGATCTTGCCCAAGCCGTCGTGACGGAGCCGGTCACCGACGCCCGCCTCATCGTGGAGCACCTCCTCGAGGAGGAGATGGTGGCGGTCGTGCCGCGCGAGTCGGTGCTCGGGAGCGGGCCGATTCTGCTCGCGCAGCTCGCCGGCGAGCGCATGATCCTGCCGCCGCTCGGTAACCCCCTGCGCGCCGAGATCGACCTCGCCCTGCACGCCGCGGGGCTCCACTTCGACGTGCCCGTGGAGATCGAAGGCGTGCGGCTCATCGCCGACCTGATCGCGGCGGGCGAGGGCGTCACGATCTTCCCGGCGAGCGCTGCACCGGCCGCGGAACCGCACCTGCGAGCCGTGCCCATCGCCGACATGCCGCCTCGCCGGCTCGCGCTCGTGACGGCGCGCGCCAACCAGCTGTCGCTCGCCGATCAGGCCGTGCGCGCGTCGGTGATGCGCTTGCTTCAGCCGGGCGCGAATCGCGTGCCCAGCACGTCGTAGACCTCGGAGATCCCCGCGACTTCGAGACGGTCGACGGCGGCCCGTCCGGGGCGCGCCACGAGGCGCACGCGGCCGCCGCCGGGCCACGCCAGCTCGCAAGCCGCGCTGTGCTCTCCGCCGTTCTCGCTGGTGGTGTCGTGCTCGTCGGGCACGATCGTGCCGTCGAGGAGATCTCGGTACATGGCGGTGGCGGCCGCGAGCGCGGGCACGCCGATCACGACACGTCGTAGGTGCGTGGGCGGCCCTGAAGGCGGGAGCGGGTCGGCCCACCATCGCGGTGCACCCTGCCCCGGGTTCGCGGCCACCGACTCGAGAAGCTCGGCCCGGCTCCCCCATTCGCCGTGCGACTCGGCGAGCTGCACGACCGTCCCGTGCGACTGGCGCGGGTGGATGAATGCTTCCTTCCACATCGGATGCGAGACGTTGATGTTCACGGGCTCGTAGTCGAGCGCGCGGGCGCGGTCGAGGGCCACGTTGATGTCGGGGACCTTGAACGTGAGGTGATGCGGCCCGGCGCCCCGTGCGTCGAGGAACCGCGCGAGGAAGTCGTTGCGCTCGGCTTCCCACGGTTCGAGCAGCTCGACCTTCATCCCCGAGTCGACGTCGCCGACGAGCACCTGCATCGGCCGGAACCCGACGTTGTTGCCGCCGAAGAGGACCGTGGCGTTGAGCGTGCCGGTCAAGAAGTGCAGCAGCGGAGTGGTGTCGCGTGCCGCGAGCGCGACATGGTCGAGGTCGGTGATCGCAGCCATCGGCCCGGCACGGTACGGCGCCGAGCCGATGGTGCTGGAATCACGCCGCGGCCGGTTGCGCCTCGTGTTCCGGGTCGTGACCGGCACGCGTGACGAGGCCGGCGAGCACGTAGCCCAGGCCGAAGATCGTGAACCCGGCCACGGCGTCGAGGAAGTAGTGGTTCGCGGTGAACACGATCACGCACACCGTGAGCATGGGGTACAGCGCGGCGGCCGCCTTCGCCCAGGGCCGGCGTAGTCGCGGAACGAGCACGCACGCGCACCAGAGCGCCCAGCAGCAATGCACGCTGGGCATCGCGGCAAACTGGTTCGAGAGCTTGCTGACCGCGCCGGAGCTGAACGACCAGAACGTCGGGTCTTTGGCGAGCGTGTCGATGTAGCCAAACTGCGCGGGCAACAGACGCGGCGGCATGAGCGGGAACGAGTAGAAGCCGATGAGTGCCATGCCGGTGGCGATGGCGAGCGTGTTGCGCCAGCGCGGGTAGTCGTTCGTGAACTTGCGGAACAAGAAGATCGCCGCGCCGATCGTCACGATGAAGTGCAACGATCCGTAGAAGTAGTTGCACGCAATGATCAAGGGCCGTACGTCGCGCGCCCATTCGTGCACCGGCTGCTCGTGGTAGATGTGCAGCCACTTCTCGAAGTCGATGAGCTTGTACGCGTTGGCTTGAGCATTCGCGCTCGATGCATTCGAGTGGTTGCGCACCGCCGAGTACACGACGTAGTACACGAGCACCGCGATGAGCTCGGCCCACCAGTACAACACGCGCCCGCCGCGCAGCGCGCGCGCTCCGGGCAGCTTTCGAGCCGCAGTGGGGGTGTCCGTCGCAGTCACTCGGCGTGCGGTGAGACCTCGGCGTGCACGGGGCGACGCCCGGCCGCGAACGCAGGCGCGCCGAGCAGGCTCACGGCCAGCAGCGACCCATACCAGAGCAGACCGAGCGCGATCGCTTGTCCGTGCGACGCGCCCAACGGATGGAGCAGCAGCACGAGAAGACCTTCGCGCAGCCCGAGGCCGTTGAGCGAGATCGGCAGCACCTGGACCATCGCAACCGCGGGCACGTAGGCGACGATCGCGGCGAAGGGCACGTGCAGGGCGAGCCCCGCGGCGATCAGCGCGATCGAAGCCGTGTAGGCGGCCTGGTAGGCAATGGCCGTACCGAGCACGGCGAGCGCGCGCCGCGGGGAGCGCCGGAGTGCGTCGACGCCGACGTGCACTCGTCCGATGAAGCGCAGCCAGTTGCCGCGGCCGACGAAACGACCCGCCGCGCGCGGGTGCCCGGCGAGATACAGGATGGCGCCGAGCAACGCCAGCGTGACGCTCGAGACGAGCAACGCGATCCACGCGTGATCGGCGCTGAACAGTGAGGGCCGGAGCAAGAAGCCCAGCACCACGAGCAGCGGCAGCGCGACGAAACCCGTGAGTCGTTCCAACGCGACCGACGCGAACGCCGTCTCGGTGCCGCCCAGCGAGTCGGCCGAGCGCGCGACCCGGAGCACGTCGCCGCCGATCGTGGAAGGCAGCACGTTGCCGACGAACAGACCCGCGAACGTGGTGGCCGTGAGCGACCACACCGAGGGTGGCTCGCGGAAGAGCGCGATCACGCGTTGCCAGCGCCACGCAGAGAGCACCACCGCCACGATTGCGACGGCAACGGCAGCAGCGAGGAACGCCACGGTGCGCGCGGTGGCCCCCGACGGGAAGGCCTCGTCGAGGTCGGGCGCCTTGCGGACGAGCAGTGCGATGAGGCCGAGGCTGACGACGAGGCGCAGCCACAACATGGCGCGCGCCCGTGCCGTGCCCTTGGCCGTCATGGCGTGACAGCCTAGAGAGCGATGGCTACGCCGACGGCACCACCGCGCGCCGGTCGAGCGGCCCTTGCGGTCGCTACCGCCGCGGCCCTCGTGTTCGTAGCTGTGGGGATCGTCGCCGCGCAGCGTCCCCTGCCGCGCTGGGATCACGACGCGGTGCAGCACGCGTTGACCTGGGACGAGCACGCCGATCTGGTGCTGCGCGTCGTCATGCAGTTCGGCACCACGAGCGTCGCCATCGTGCTCGCCGTGCTCATCGGGGTGTTGCGCCGGTCGCTTCGTTGGGCGGTCGCGGTCCTCGGCAGCGCGTTCGCCGCGTCGTGGGCGGCCTCGGGTGCGAAGCACATCTGGACCCGTCCCCGTCCCGGTGTCGCGTTCGGCGACATCGCGCCACGCATCTTCACGGCCGGCTACGGCTTCCCGTCGGGCCACGCGACCGTCGCCGCGGCGGTCGCGGTGACCCTCGCTGGGGCAACGCCTCGGCGGTGGTGGGCGCTCTTCGCCGCTCTGGCGCTCGGCACCGCCGTTGCCCGGGTCGCGTTCGGCGTGCACTTCGTGATCGACGTCGTGGGCGGGCTCGCGCTCGGCGCCTCGGTCGGCGCGCTGGCGGTCTGGTTCGCACGGCGCTCGATAGGGTGATCCAGGTGAGCGTGACACCTCCGGTGCCGGCTGAGATCGACCAGCCGCGGGCCCGTCCCCGCGAGGCGCTGTTCTACGTGCTCGCGTTCGTCACCTACGTGGCGGCCTCGATCTGGCAGAAGTTCCTGCTCAACTGGGTCGTCGGGCCATTGTGGCTGATCGCCTGGGTCGAGATCGGAACCCGCATCCGGCGGCGACGAGCTGCGACCCGCGCCGCTCGGGTCAGCGCCCCGGAGGCCGTGTGAGCTGGGCCGCCCACCAGTTCGAGATCTACGCCGTCGAGAACCATGCACCGAAGAAGATCGCCGGCAAGCTGAGCTTTTTCGCCATCTTCCTCGGCGACTTCACGCCCGACTTCCTCGCCAAGTTCTGGGTCTACGGCATCACGATCAACGGCCATCACTACGGCGCGTCGAAGCCCGACCAGTGGCACCGCGGCTGGCCCGGCTTCGGCTTCAGCCACACCCTGTTCTTCGGGGCCATCGTCGCGGCGCTCATCTGGAAGTTCTCGAAGAACCCGGCGTGGACGGCCGGCTACATGCTCGGGATCGCTGCGCACGTGATCACCGACATCAACGATTCGATCGGCACGATGCTCGTGTTCCCGTTCCTCACGAAGAACTGGAGCATCGGGACGTGGGCCTACGCGGCCACCGTCAAAGGCGGTAAGTACTTCGACGCGGCGGCGTACTACAGCAGCCCCGGCCTGCTCATGGACCTGTTCTGGTTCTGCGTGGTCCTGCTCTCGTGGCGCTGCCTCACGCGCGAGTACTGGCGTACGCGGATCGTGCCCGCTGACCCACGCGCGTGGGCGTTCTTCGGGCGGTACCTCTCCGAGCCCGGGCTCGTCGCGCTGTACCGCGCGACGTTCTTCTACGGGGTCGGCCGCATGGTCTCGTGGACGACGTGGGCGCATCTCATCGCCCGGCCCGTGATCAACGGTGTCCACTATCACGGCTACCCGTGGGACCTGTCGTGGGGTGGTCCGTGGTGGGTCACTGCCGTGCACCTGCCGGCCGTGAACCGATGGCTCGTACTTCCCGTCGCGCTCACGCTGCTGTTCGTGACGTTCCGCGCGGTGCTCGCGCTGTGGGATCCGATGCAGCGCGTCGCAGCGGAGCGAAGACCCTAGGGGTGCTCGCCGCCCCGTACATCAGGAGCGCTCACGAGCGTGAGCACCAGTGCGTGGGGTGGGCGGTCTAAATCGTGGCGACGCGCACGAGGTTGCGCGCGAACACTCGCCGGTCGACGCGCGGCCGAGCCGCGCGGAGCGCGGCGGCGAAATCGGCGTCGGCCGTGGTCTGCGGACCGAGGATCGCGACAGGATCGAGATCGAGGGCTCGCAGGAAGTCGACGACGCGCGCGTCGCGTTCGGCGCGCGTGCGGCCGACCGGTACGCCCAACGACTCCATCAGCTTGCGGCCGCCGCCTCTCGCCACGCTCGTGACGATGCTGGCGTTCGCGGCGATGAAGTCGACGTTCGTGACGCAGCCCATGCACATGCCGAGAAGGCTACCGGGCTTCGCTCGATCAGGAATCGCGGCGGCGGAAGTCACGTAGCGCCCAGCTCGTGACGGTGGAATCGGTGCGCGCTCGAGCCGTGGCACTCCGCGGCAGCCGGAACATCGGGCCCAGCTCACCGAAGTACTGCCCCGGCGCCGCCACCATGACCACTTCCTCCGGGCCGTCGGTGCGCTCGCGCACGAGCTCCACCTCACCGGCCTCGACCGTGAACACGCGCTCCGCCGGGTCGCCTTGGCGGAAGAGCACCTCACCGGCGGACAGCTCGACGCGCTCGGGTGGTCCTTCGCGCCCAGCGGCCTGCGGTGTGAGCTCGACCACGCGGTCGGCGAGCGGGAGCAAGCGCTCGTCGTGGGTGGAGACCACCACGATGCGGCCGGGCTGCGCGAGCGTGCGCAGCAGCTGGATCACGCCTTCGACCTGCACGTAATCGAGGTGGGCCGTGGGTTCGTCGGCGAGCACGAGGCTGGGCTCGTTCGCGAGTGAGCGCGCGATCGCGACGCGCTGTTGCTGGCCGCCCGACATGTCGTCCGGGCGGTGGTCGAGGCGGTGACCCAGGTCGACGTGCTCGAGCAGCTCGCGCGCTCGGCGACGCGCGGCTGAGCCGCGCACACCGGCCAGGCGCATCGGCACCATCACGTTCTCGACCGCGGTGAGACTCGCAAGAAGGTTGAACGACTGGAAGATCACACCGACCTTGCGCAGTCGGTAGTTGGCGAGCGCGGCGCCCGACAGCGCGGTGACGTCGGTCTGGCCGAGCATGATCCGGCCGGCCGAAGGCTTGAGGATCGCCGCCATCGACGAGAGCAACGTGGTCTTGCCGCAGCCGCTCGCGCCGAGCAGCAGCACGAGCTGACCGCTCGGTACGTGCAGGTCGAGGCCGTCGATCGGACGAACGGCGTAACCACCGCTCGAGTACTCGATCGTGAGCTGATCGACGACGAGCTCGTCGTCGGTACCGACGGCTTCGGTGATCGTTTCGGTCATCGATCAGCCTCCGAACGCCAAGGCGGGATCGGTGGCGACCGCGCGCCGCACGCCGGCCAGGCTCCCGACGAGGCCGAGAGCGAGCGCCACGACGAAGATCAATGGGTACGAGCGCGTCGGAACCTCGACCGTGATCGGAAACGATGGTGCGAGCGCCTTCGAGACGACGATGGACACCAGGCCGGCGGCGAGTGAGAGCACCACGGCCTGCGCGGCGATCGCGACGAACACGTGGTGGTTACGGGCACCCATGGCTTTGAGTGCGGCGAAGTCGCGTGTTCGCTCGAGTGCCGTCATGTAGAGGATGGTCCCGATGATCCCGGCGGCAACGATCCAAAGCAGGATGTCGAGAAACGAGACGGTCGACGCGGCAACCTTGATCGCACGCGTGAGCGTGCCGCGAACTTCGGCGTTCGTCATCGCCTGGAACCCGCTCGGCGCGGTTGCGTGGCCCCGCACGACGAGCGCCGACGCAACGCGCTGGCCCC
Organism: Acidimicrobiia bacterium; assembly: GCA_017882905.1. GTDB lineage: Bacteria > Actinomycetota > Acidimicrobiia > IMCC26256 > PALSA-610 > Chersky-683. The sequence continues at coordinate 28,372 of JADGOO010000099.1, forward strand.
CGGCGAACAGCTGCTGGAGCGCACTGATCGGCAAGGCGATCACGTTGGTGCCCGCGAAGTAGCTGACGCCGTGCATCTCGCCGACGACGCGCACCTGGGCTCCCAGCATCGAGATGGTGCTTCCGATGGGCTTGTTGAGACCATCGTTGACGACGACCTCGCCGCTGCGGGCCGGCCAGCGCCCACCGGACAGCGGGAGGGCGTCGCCGGTGCCGAGCACGTTGACGTTGACGCGGTTGCCCGGCTTCGGTTGCACCGCCGTGGCCACCACGAGCAACGGGTCCACGTTGCGGACGCCGGGCTGCGCGCGCACCTGGGCCGCGGCGTCTTGCGAGATGAGGTGATCAGGCGTGAACGGTCCGGAGCCGCCGGCGCTCACGAGCCATTCATCGGCCTTGAACGTGGCGACGGTACGGGCCGCCTCGTTGCGCAGCGACGCACTGAAGCCGTCGAGCAGCAACGTGATGCCGAACACGAGCCCGACTGCGATCACGGCAGTGATGAACCGGCGCCGACGCATCTGCAGATCGCGCAACGCGATGGACCACACTCTGCTTGCCCCCTGGTTGCCCGCGCTACCGGCCGCATCCTACGGACGAGCGTTGCGGAACCGCCACCGGGCGCTCGACGGCAAGCACCATGATGAGCGACGATGTCGCCCTGGCAACAGGAGGAACGATGCGCATCACGACGGACGACGGGGTCGAGCTGGCCGTCGAAATGACCGGAGCCGGCCCCGGGCTGATCCTGGTGCACGGCTTCGGCGGGGCCAAGGAAGACTTCGCCGGGCATGTGGCAGCGCTCTCGGTCACGCACGCGGTCGTGGTGTTCGACCATCGAGGTCACGGCGCGAGCGGCAAGCCTGACGACGTGGCGTCGTACTCGCTCGAGCGCCTGCGGGCCGACACGCTTGCGGTTGCCGACGCCACCGGCCTCGAGCGCTTTCGTCTGCTCGGCCACTCGATGGGTGGGATGGTCGTGCGGCGTATCGCGATCGATCACTCGGAGCGGGTCGACGCGCTCGTGATGATGGACACATCGCCGGGTCCCATTCCCGGTTTCGACGCGGCATTGCTCGACGCTGCCGCGAACGTCGCGATCGACGAGGGAAAAGAAGCGTTGAAGGCGCTCCTCGATCTCGCGGGCGCGCTCGAGACACCTGCATATCGCCGCATGCTCGTGGAGGCGCCGGGCTATCAGGAGTTCGTCGAGCGGAAGTGGAACGACGTCTCGCCCATCATGTGGGGCGCGCTCGCACGCGCCATCGGTCATCAGAGCGACGATCTCGACGCGATGCGCTCGCTTGCGATGCCCGTGCTCGTGATCGTCGGTGATGAAGACGAAGCGTTCCTTCGTCCTTCGCGAGCGATGGCGGAGGCCGTTCCCGGCGCGCAGCTCGCGGTGATCCCCGACGCCGGACATTCACCGCAGGCCGAGAACCCCCGCGCCTGGTACGTGGCGCTGTCGGACTTCCTCGCGGCCGTGCCGGCCGTGGCCTGAGCGGCGCGTTCACGATGGAAGCTCATGCCGGTCGTCTCGCCGCCGAGGTGCTGCGCGCCCACGACGTCGACACAGTGTTCACGCTCAATGGCGGACACATCTGGCCCTTCTACGACGGTTGCGTGCAGGCCGGCATCAAGCTCGTCGATGTTCGCCACGAGCAGACGGCGGGCTTCGCGGCGGAGGGCTGGGCGAAGGTGACGCGCCGCGTCGGCTGCGCCATGCTCACAGCCGGACCGGGCATCACGAACGGTGTCAGTGCACTCACGTCGTCGTACCTGAACGGATCGCCCGTGCTCGTGCTCGGTGGTCGGGCCCCTGCGTTGCGTTGGGGCTCAGGTTCGCTCCAAGAGCTCGATCACGTGCCGATCGTCGCGCCCGTCACGAAGTACGCGGCCACCGCGTGGGGCGCCGACGAGGTGACCGCGCGGATCGATCTCGCGCTCCGCACGGCGCGCTCCCCGCATCGCGGACCGGCGTTCGTCGACGTACCGCTCGACGGTTTCGGCTCCGGAGAGATCGACGTCCCCTCCGTTGATCCTGACGCGCTGCGCGGCGCGGCCCCCGATCCGGATGCCGTCGCGCGCGTCGCCGCACTCGTGCGCGAGGCCGCGCATCCCGTCGTGATCGCCGGCGGCGACGTGTACTTCGCGGGCGGCGAGCAGGCACTGGTCGCATGGGCCGAAGCGGCTCGGCTCCCCGTGTTCGTGAACGGGATGGGGCGCGGCACGATCCCTGCCGACCATCCGCTCGCGTTCAGCCGTACGCGCGCCAAGGCCATCGCGGATGCCGACCTCGTCGTCGTCGCCGGTACCCGCCTCGACTTCCGGTTGGGATTCGGTCGCTTCGGTGACGCGCGCGTCGTCCACCTCTGCGACGCCGACAGCGAAGTGGGCGCCCACGCCGACCTCGCGGCCGCAACGGTCGGCGACCTGCGTACGACGATCGAAGCGCTCGCAGCTGCGCCGCCCGACGCGGCACAACGCGCCGAGCACGACTCGTGGATCGCCGCGCTGCGCGACGAAGAGCAAGCCCGCCGCGCGTCGGAAGCCGGGCTGCTCGCGGCCGACGCCGATCCGATCAAGCCGACGCGCATCTACGGTGAGCTGCGCGCGCTGCTCGATCGCGACGCCATCGTCGTCGGTGACGGCGGCGACTTCGTCTCGTACGCCGGCAAGTACATCGACTCGTTCGTGGCCGGCACGTTCCTCGATCCCGGTCCGTACGGCTGTCTCGGGATGGGTCCGGGCTACGCGCTCGCGGCCGCCGTCGCTCAGCCCACTCGCCAGATCGTGCTTCTGCTCGGCGACGGCGCCGCGGGCTTCGCGCTCGGCGACTGGGACACCTTGGTGCGCCACGGGTGCTCGGTGACGATCGTGATCGGGAACAACGGCATCTGGGGACTCGAGAAGCATCCGATGCAGGCGCTGTTCGGCTACGACGTGGCCTGCGACCTCACGCCCGGACTGCGCTACGACTCGGTGATGGAATCGCTCGGCGGCCATGGCGAGCTCGTCACGCGGCCCACCGAGCTACGAGGTGCGCTCGAGCGGGCCTTCGCCACCCCCGGTCCCTCCGTGGTGAACGTCCTCACCGACCCCGCCGACGCTTACCCGAGAACCAGCAACCTGGCATAGGGAACGATGCTCGCCGTGCTAGGCGGAGCCGTCGCAGTAGACGCGTCGCAATCAAGTAGCGCGTTCGAGGAACCGTGCGCGTTCGACCAGCACTCGGGTGACGTAGCCGGCGGCGACGAGCCCGCGACTGTCGTTGACCGTCACGCGGAAGATGAGCTTGCGCCCTTCGACGGCTTCGAGCACGGCTTCGGCCGTCACCTCGACGCCGACCGGCGTGGGCGCGAGGTGGGTGAGCTGCACCTCGGATCCGACCGTGGTGCGCCCTTCGGCGAGTGATCGCTCGACGGCTTTGACCGTGGCCTGTTCGGCCAGCGCGACGACGCGGGGCGTGGCGAGGACCGGCACGTCACCACTGCCCATTGCCAACGCCGTGTCGGCATCGCTCACGACGAGCGTGGCCGTGGCGTTGAGTCCGGGGGTGATGGGCACCGCCGTACGATAGGCAGCCCGTCGCGAATCGGTCATCTCCGGGCCGAATCGTCGGGAAGAGGAGCCGCTCCGTCATGATCGAACCCGACGTGCTCGAACGCACCCTGGGCGCCGCGCTACGCCAGGGAGGCGATTTCGCCGAGGTCTTCGCCGAGGATCGCCGTTCGTCGTCGGTGCGGTACGACGATGGACGTGTCGAGGAGCTGTCGTCGGGGCGCGACCGGGGCGCAGGCATCCGGGTGGTCGTCGGCGACACCACCGGCTTCGCGCACACGAGCGATCTGAGCGAGTCGGGCCTGCGCGATGCGGCGGCGGCCGCGGCGGCGGCCGCGCGTGGCGGTGGCGGCGGTACGCGCCAGGTGTCGTTGCAACGTCGTTCCGAACCGAGCGCCAATCTCGTCGAGGTGCTCCCGGAGTCGGTGCCGAAAGCCCGCAAGATCGAGCTGTTGGCGCGCGCCGACGAGGTGGCGCGCAGCGAGAGTGGTTCGGTGCGGTCGGTGAGCGCGTCGTACGCCGATGGCCGGCGCCGCATCCTGGTGGCGAACAGCGACGGCTTGCTGGCCACCGACGATCAGGTCCGCACGCGTGTGGGCGTACAGGTCGTGGCGTCGGGCGACACCGGCATGCAGACAGGGTTCGAGGCTCCGGGTCGCAGCATGGGCTTCGAGCTGTTCGACGAGATCGCCGTCGACGACGTGGCGCGCACTGCGGCGCGCCGGGCGCTCACGTTGCTCGAGGCGGTGCCGGCGCCGAGCGGCCAGATGCCGGTCGTGCTTCACCGCGGCGCGGGCGGCGTGCTGTTCCACGAAGCGTGCGGGCACGGCCTCGAGGCCGACCTGGTGCGCAAGGACGCGTCGGTGTTCAAGGATCGCGTGGGAACGCAGGTCGCGTCGCCGCTCGTGACCGTGGTCGACGACGGCACCTACGGCCGCGAGTGGGGCACGTTCGCCATCGACGACGAGGGCCAGCCCGCGCAGCGCAATGTGCTGATCGAGAACGGCGTGCTCACCGACTACATGTGGGATCTGGTGCGAGCCCGACAGTCGGGTCGCGCCTCGAGCGGCAACGGCCGTCGTGAGACGTACCGCGTGTTGCCGATGGTACGGATGACGAACACGTACCTACCGCACGGCGACACGGATCCAGAGGCGATCATCCGCGATACCGAACGCGGCATCTACTGTGTGGCGCTCGGAGGCGGTCAGGTCGACACGGCCACCGGCGACTTCGTGTTCGGTGTGACCGAGGGCTACCTCATCGAGAACGGTGAGATCACGCGGCCGATCCGTGCGGCGCAGCTGGTCGGCAACGGACCGCAGACGATGGCACTCGTCGATGCACTCGGCAACGACTTCTCCACATGGACCGGCATGTGCGGTAAGAGCGGGCAGAGCGTGCCTGTGTCATCGGGTCAACCCACGTTGCGGGTTGCCCGCATGACCGTCGGCGGGACGGCGGCATGACCGCGACGGCACGCGACACGAGCCTCGCCGAGCTCTGCCGTTCCGTTGCTGGGCACGCGACTGGCGGCGAGCAGGTCGAGGCGTATGCCGTGCGCTCGTCGGAGACCGACATCGAGGTCTTCGACGGCGCGATCGAGTCGCTCACGGTCGCCGAGCTCGCGGGCGTCGGGGTGCGTGTCGTGGTCGACGGGCGTCAGGGCTTCGCGTGGTGTGGCACCCTCGACGCCGACGTGGTCGCGGAGACGCTCGCGGAGGCACGCGACAACGCGCGCTACGCGCAGGCCGAACCATGGAACGGCTTGGCGACACCGGCCGACGCCGCCGGAAGCGCGCCTGTGCTCGACCTCTACGACGACACGCTGCGCCAGGTGAGCACCGACGACAAGGTCGAGTTCGCGCTCGCACTCGATCGCCGCGTTCGCGGCGCCGACGCACGAATCCGCGGTGTCGAGAGCACCGGGTACGGCGACGGCACGATCGAAGCGGCATTGGCGAGCTCGCTCGGCGTCGAGTCGTCGGTGCGGCGCACGCTGGCCAGTGCGAGCAGCGTCGCCCTCGCCGACGACGGTGAGTGCACGCAGACCGGCTACGGCTTCTCGGTCGGTCGCAGCTTCGGCGACCTCGATCCCGATGAGATCGTTCGCCTGGCGGTGGAGCGCTCCACGCGGCTGCTCGGAGCCAAGCAGCCGGCGAGCCGCCGGCTGCCGGTCGTGTTCGATCCGCTCGTCACCGCGTCACTGCTCGGCGTGCTGTCGGCCGCGTTCAACGGCGAAGCCGCGCTCAAGGGTCGTTCACTGTTCCTCGATCGCGTCGGTGATCAAGTTGCCGCGAGCCGCGTGCGCGTGATCGACGACCCCACCGATGCCCGCTCGCTCGGCGCCGCCACCCACGACGCCGAGGGCGTGCCGTGCCGCCGGAACGCACTGATCCTCGACGGTGTGATGCAGGGCTTCCTGCACAACACGATCACGGCGCGGCGAGCCGGTGGCGACACCCGCACCACCGCGAGTGCGGTGCGCGGCGGCTACCGCTCCGCGCCGGGAGTGGGTGTGCGCGCGCTGCGCTTCGACGGTGGCGACACACGGCCGGAGGCGATCCTCGCCGAGGCGCCCGAGGCGCTCTACGTGCAGGCGGTGCACGGCATCCACTCGGGAACGAACCCGATCAGCGGAGACTTCTCGGTGGGCGCCGAAGGGTTGATGGTGCG
>JADGOO010000010.1 GCA_017882905.1 Acidimicrobiia bacterium
ATGCCGCGCAGCATCGACGGCCACGGACGCGTGAGCACGAGATAGCCACCGCCGGGGACGTCGACGTCGGCGCCCGCGTCGTCGACGATCGTGGCGGCGATGCCGGGCAACGCGAACGTGGCGCTGCCCGGCTTGAGCACGGTGGCGCCGGGCAGCGGGCTGATCATGATGGCGCCCGTCTCGGTCTGCCACCACGTGTCGACGACGGGGCAGCGCCCGCCGCCGATCGTCTGCCAGTACCAGACCCACGCTTCGGGGTTGATCGGCTCACCGACGCTGCCGAGCACGCGCAGCGACGTGAGGGCGTGGCCGGCCGGGTGCTCGTCGCCCCACTTCATGAACGTGCGGATCGCCGTCGGTGCCGTGTAGAGGATCGTCACCTTGTACTGCTCGATGATCGACCAGAAGCGATCCTTGTCGGGGTAGTCGGGAGTGCCTTCGTAGATCACCCCGGTCGCCCGGTTCGCGAGCGGCCCGTACACGATGTAGCTGTGCCCGGTGACCCAGCCGCAGTCGGCCGTGCACCAGTAGACGTCGGTTTCGGGATGCAGGTCGAACACGTACTTGTGTGTGAACGCGACCTGCGTGAGGTAGCCACCCGTGGTGTGCACGATGCCCTTGGGCCGGCCAGTCGTGCCGCTCGTGTACAAGATGAACAGCGGGTCTTCTGCGTCCATCGGCTCCGGCTCGCACTCGACGCTCTGCTCGGCAACGAGCTCGTGCCACCAGTGGTCGCGACCGGCAACCATCTCCACGTCGTTCTCGGCGCGCTGCAACACGAGCGTGCTGCGTATCGACGGGCAGTGTGCGAGTGCGTGGTCGGCGATGGCCTTCAGGTCGACGATGCTCCCGCGCCGCCACGCGCCGTCTTGGGTGATGAGCGCGACCGCTTGTGCGTCGTTGATGCGGTCCTGGAGCGATTGTGCGGTGAAGCCGCCGAACACGACGCTGTGCACCGCGCCGATGCGCGCGCAGGCGAGCATCGCGACGGCGAGCTCGGGGACCATCCCCATGTAGATCGCGACGCGGTCGCCCTTGTTCACGCCGAGCGACTTGAGGGCGTTCGCGGCTCGGCTCACATCGGCGAGCAGCTCCGCGTAGGTGATGTCGCGACGGTCGCCCGGCTCACCTTCCCAGTGGAACGCGACCTGCGTGCCGTGGCCGGCGTTGACGTGACGGTCGATGCAGTTGAACGAGACGTTGAGCCTGCCGCCGACGAACCACTTCGCGTAGGGAAGCTCCCACTCGAGGATCGTGTGCCATTCCTCGTACCAGTCGAGCTGCAGCGCCTGTTGCGCCCAGAAGCCCTCCCAGTCGTAGTCGGCGTCGTCGTAGAGGTAGACGTCGCTGACGAGCGACTTCTTGGCGAACTCCTTCGTCGGGCGGAACGTCCGCCCTTCCTGCAACAACGCCTCCAGCGTGTCCGCCATGGTCCCTCCTGGGTCCGGTCACGAGCATGTGCGATCTTCGAGCATGTGCGATCGGTCCCGGAGGCTAGTGACGGCTGCGCGCCAACCGCACCACGCGGTGCGCGCCGAGTCCCGACGGGTCGGTGAGCGCCGCCGCCTCGGTGATCGTGCTGCGGGCCACGAGCGCATCGGTCACGCGGGGATCGGCCGCGCGCTCGAGCAGGGCACGCGCCGCATCGACCTCGGCGGCGATGCCGAGCTGCGCCAGCCACTCGGCCTGCGTGGGCGGCGGGCCGTCGGCGATCGAGCAGCCCGCGGCCCGGGCCGCCGCGACGACCGCGTCGAGTGGCACATCGGCAGTGATGTCGCACTCGCCGGGCGAGACCAGCGGGTCGTGGCCGCGACGGTGCTCGCGGTACGTGCGCAGCCAGGCCGGACTGCGCTCCACGAGCTCGTCGGTCGTGGCGAAGTAGTCGACCAGCAGGATCGCACCCCTCGACAGCGTGCGCGCGGCTTGCGTGACCCACTCCGCCGCGCCCACGGCAACCGGCAGGCGAACCCCCAGGTCAGCGCCATGCGCCGCTGACCCGGACTTCGTACCGGTGAGCGGCGCATCGACGAGGATCTCGGTGAGGGTGGCGCCGTCGGCGGCGAGCCCCACGCACACATTGGACCACCCGGCCGCAGTGCGCTCGATCACCCCGAACGCCAGGTTGTCGAGCAGCTCGTTCGCGAACACCACACCCTCCACCGAGAGCGCGGGCAGGTCTTCGAGCTGGGTCACCACCGGTCCGGCTCCGGCGACCGGCTCCGGCACACCGTCGCCACCCGCGCGCACGAACGGGCCGAGCGCGTCTTCCGGTGGTTCCACGGCCAGCCGGTCGCGTTGCTCGGCCCGCAACGCCGGCGATCGTTCCACCAACACGTAGCGCAGCGCCCTGGTGCAGGCCGGCGCGGCGCGCAGCACATCGCGGGCGAGCGTGCCGTCGCCCGCGCCTCCCTCGATCACAATGAAGGGGTCGGGTTCTCCGAGCGCCCGCCACTCGTCGTCGAGCGCCCGCGCGACGAGGCGGCCGAAGAGGCTGCCGACTCGAGGGCTGGTGATGAAGTCACCGCCGGCGCGCCCCGCGCCGCGAGCACGAGCGAAGAAGCCGTCGGGTTCGTCGAGCGCCATCGTCATGTACGCGGCGAACGGGATCGGGCCCTCACGATGGATCCGCGCGCGGATCCGCTCAGCTACATCCATCGGACCCATCGAACATGCGTCAGAAACCCACGCCGGAGCGCGACAACTGACGCATGTTCGGCGCTAGGAGCCGGTGGCGACGGACGCGGCCTTGGCGGCGAGATCGCCGATGTGGCCGACGAGCTGCGGGTAGACGCCGATCGCGAGCACCAGCACCGTGCACAGCGCGATCGAGAAGCCGAGCGCCGACGGCACCTGCACCGGACCTGCCTCGGTGGCCGGCGCCTTGAACCACATCGTGCGCACCACGTTCAAGTAGTAGTACGCGGCGATCACCGAGTTGACGCCGGCCACGATGGCCAGCGACGTGCCGGCCCAACCGCCCGCGTCGATCGCGCTGCGGAACATCACGAACTTCGCGAACCAGCCGGCGAGCGGCGGGATGCCGGTGAGCGAGGCGAGGAACATGCTCAGGCACACCGTGAGCGCGGGTGACGTGGTGAACAGGCCGCCGTAGCCCTCGATGTCGGCACTGCGCGTACGCCGCGCCACCGCGATCACGCAACCGAACGCACCGAGGTTCATCGCGCCGTAGATCAGGAGGTAGATCACGACCGCTTGGAACGACGTCTGGGCGACGCTCAGATGCCCGTGATCGCGCGCGATGCCGTACGCCGCGAACGGCACCAGCATGAAGCCGCCCTGCGCGATCGACGAGTACGCCAACATGCGCACGATGTTCGTCTGGCGCAGTGCGGTGAGGTTGCCGAGCGTCATCGACAAGATCGCGAGCAGCCAGGCGACCACCCACCACACGTTCGAGCGGTTGCTGAAGCCGAAGAAGATGATGTTGAGCATGGCGACGAAGCCGCCGGCCTTCGACGCCACCGACAAGAACGCGGTGACGGGCGTGGGCGCACCTTCGTAGGTGTCGGGCGCCCACCAGTGGAACGGCACCGCGCTCACCTTGAAGGCGAAGCCGATGAGCGACAAGAAGATGGCGACGGCGAGCACCTTGCCGTGGCCCGTCTGACCGACCTTGTCGGAGATGTCGGAGAGCAACGTGCTGTTCGTGACGCCGTAGATGAGCGACATGCCGTAGAGCATGAACGCCGAAGAGATCGCACCGATCAGGTAGTACTTGAGGGCAGCTTCGTTGGAGCGCCGGTCGTGCTTGCGATACCCGGCGAGCACGTAGGTGGGGATCGAGATCGTCTCGAGAGCCACGAAGATCGTGATCAGGTCGCGGGCGCTCGTCATCACCGTCATGCCGAGCACCGACGTGAGCAACAAGAAGTAGAACTCGCCCTGGTAGTAGTCGCCTTCGCCGATGTAGTCGACGGCGAGCAGGATCGTCACGTAGGCCACGACGAGGAAGAAGCCCTTGAGCGCGATCGCGTAGTTGTCGACCACATACGCGCCGCCGAACATCGGCGTGGTGCCGCCGTGACGCTCGTAGAGCGCGACCACGAAACCGAGCGACACCAGCACGCCGACCGACGCCAGTCGTGACGTCTGCCACGAGTCGCGGCGAGGCATCACGAGATCGAGCAGCAACACCGCCACGGCCGTCGCGACGAGCGTCCCCTCGGGCGCGATGCCGAACCAGTCGATGCGGGGGTTGTGCGCGACCAGCGAAGCCGCGACGCCGAGGATCACGTCAGCCTCCGAAGACCTTCGTCAGGCTCGTGACCGCACCGTCGGTGACACGGAACACGATGTTGGGGTACACGCCGAGGGCAACGATGCCGAGCAGCAGCGGCGTCCAGGCAATCCATTCGGCAACACCCACGTCGTGGATGTGCGCGTCGGCGAACTCGGGCTTCGGCGCGCCGAACGCGACCTTCTGCAACATCCAAAGCAGATAGCCGGCCGCGAGCACGGTGCCGACCGCCGCCACGACCATGTAGCCGCGGAACAGCGGCGTCTGATGGATCGTCGAGAGTGGGTTGAAGGCCGAGAGGATGGCCGGGAACTCGCCCCAGAACCCGGCGAGGCCGGGCAACCCGAGCGACGCCATGGCGCAGAAGCTGAGGATCCAGCCCATGTGCGGCGCCTGCTGGAGCAGGCCACCGAGGCGAGACATCTCACGGGTGTGGAACGTGTGCTGCACGGATCCGGCGACGAAGAAGAGCATGCCGGTGATGAGACCGTGCGCGACCATCCCGAAGATCGCCGCGTTCAACCCGAACGTGGTCATCGACGCGATGCCGAGCATCACGAAGCCCATGTGCGCGATCGACGAGAAGGCGATGAGTCGCTTCATGTCGGTCTGGGCCAGACAGCCCAACGCGCCGTAGATGATGCCGATCACGGCGAGCAGGCCGATCCAGGGAGCCCAGCTGCGCGCCGCTTCGGGGAGGATCGGCATGGCGATGCGGATGAACCCGTAAGTGCCGAGCTTCAGCAGGATCGCGGCCAGCAGCACGGACCCGACCGTGGGCGCCTCGGTGTGCGCGTCGGGAAGCCACGTATGGAACGGGAACATCGGGACCTTGATGGCAAAGCCCAAGAACATGCCGCCGAAGATCAGGAGCTGCACGCCATGGGTCATGCCGCCCTTGCCGGCCGCCACGAGCAGCGGGATGTCGAAGGTGTGCCCGCCGGCAACGCCCGGCACGTCGACCTTGAAGTAGATCGCGAGGAAGCTCAACAACATCAACGCGGAACCGAACAGCGTGAACAAGAAGAACTTGATCGACGCATACTCGCGATTGGGGCCGCCCCACACTCCGATCATGAAGTACATCGGGAGCAGGACGATCTCGAAGAAGATGAAGAAGAGGATCAGGTCTTGTGCGACGAACGTGCCGTTCATGCCGACCTCGAGCAGGAGGATCAGCGCGAGGAACGCCTTCGGGTTGTGCGGCTCGGGGAAGTGGTTCCACGAGTAGATGACGCACAGCAACGTGATGAACGACGACAGCGCGAGCATGGGCAGCGCGATGCCGTCGACCCCGATGTGATAGTTCGAGTGGATCACGTCGATCCAGCTCTTCTTCACCTCGAACTGCAGCTTGTCCGTCTTGTCGTAGTTGAACCGCACAACCACGAGAACGGTGAACGCGAACGTCACGAGCGTGGTCACCAACGTGACGAGCTTGATCGTGCCCTCGTCGTCGCGCGGCAGGACAAGCACGAGCGCAAGCCCGATGATGGGGGTGAACACCACCAGGCTCAGAGCCCAGGCGTCGAAGCCGTGTGCCATCGTGACCCTTCCGTCAGAATCGGATCGCCAGGGCGAGCGCCACAGCGGCGACGCCGATAAGGATGAACAGTGCGTACTCCTGGAGTCGCCCGTTCTGGAGCTTGCGCAGCAGGCCGCCGCTCTCGCCGGTGACCACAGCCGTACCGTTGTAGATGCCGTCGACACCGCGCTGGTCGATGTAGCGGTACACGAAGCGCGCCACGACGGTCGCGACACGACCCGTGGTGCGCAGCACGTTGTCGATCACGTACTGGTTGACCCAGTAGGCGGCGTTCGCGATCGGACCCTTCACGGCGGCGATCACACCATCGGTGTAGAGCGCGTCGAGGTAGTACTTGTTGACGAGGAACTTCTTGCCCGCGCCGAGCAGCGCGTTGTGGGCCGCAGCGTCTTGGCCGTAGGCGCGCTTCCAGTAGAAGAGGTAGGCGAGACCCACGCCCGCCAGCGCGATCGCGACCGAGATGGTGGCGAGACCGGCGCTGAACTTCACGTCGGGGATCGTGGCCACATGGTTCGCGCTGAACAGACCGGGAAGCGGGAACGCGACGCGCGGCTGGAACCAGTCGCGGAACTTCGTGAGGTGCAGACCCGGCTCGAACTGCAACCAGCCGGCCGTGATCGACAAGAACGTGAGGATCCACAGCGGGACGGTGATCAGCGGCGGCGATTCGTGCGGCTCGTGCGCGCCGTGCCCGTCGTCGTGGGATCCGAAGCCCGGCACGGCGTGTGCGTCATCGACACCGTGCACATGCGCGTCATCGACACCGTGCGCGACATCGCCATGCGCGTGCTCCCCCGAGTGGCCGCCGCGGTACTCGCCGAAGAAGGTGAGGTAGATGCAGCGCGTCATGTACGCCGCGGTCATGAACGCACCGACAAGCCCGACGATCAGGAACGCCTTGTAGTTGCCGTGCCCCGCGGTGGCGAGGATCTCGTCCTTCGACCAGAAGCCGGCGAGTGGGAAGATGCCGGCCAGTGCGCCGGTGCCGATCACGAAGGTCCAGAACGTCTGCGGCATGTACTTGCGCAGCCCGCCCATGTCCTTCTTCATGTCGAAGGAGTGGTGCGAGCCGGAGTGGCTCACCGAACCGGCGCCGAGGAACAGGTTCGCCTTGAAGAACGCGTGCGTGAACAGGTGGAAGATCGCCGCCGTCCACGCACCAACACCGAGGCCCATGACCATGTAGCCGAGCTGGCTGATCGTGGAGTAAGCGAGCACCTTCTTGATGTCGTCCTGCACGAACGCGAGCCCGGCCCCGATGATCACGGTGATGCCGCCGATCACGGCCATGAAGTTCACGTGGCTGTTCCCGATCTGGAAGCCCTGCCAGAAGATCGGGTACACGCGGGCGCCGAGGTACACGCCCGCGACGACCATCGTGGCCGCGTGGATCAGCGCCGACACGGGCGTGGGGCCGGCCATCGCGTCGGGGAGCCAGGTGTGCAGCGGGAACTGACCCGACTTGCCGATGATGCCGAACATCAACCCGACGGCACACATGAGCAGGAGCGTGTGACCGACCTTGCCCGAGAGCGCGGCGTTGTTGACAGCGAGGATGTCGAAGCTGCCCGTGCCCGTGGCGCGCTGCACCACGAAGAACGTCATGATCACGCCGCACAGCAGGCCGATGTCGCCGGTTCGCGTGGTGAGGAAGGCCTTGAGCGCAGCGTCGCTGTTCGGCTTCTCCTCCCACCAGTGACCGATCAACATGAACGAGCACAGACCGACGAGCTCCCAACCCACGAGGAGCTGCAGCGTGTTGCTCGCCACCACGAGGAAGAGCATCGAGGCGCTGAACAGCGACAGCGCGGCGTAGTAGTGCGTGAAGCGCCGATCACCGCGCATGTACTCGAACGAGTAGATGTGCACGAGCAGCGCGATCGTGGCGACGACGAACAGCATCATGACCGCGAGGCCGTCGATCTGTGTGCCCACGGTGAGCTTGACGCCCGCGTTCTGGAACCAGGTGGTGGCGTGGATCACCGGGGCCACCGCCGCCGACTTGCCTTCTTCGGCCCGTGCGAGTGACCGACCGAAGGCGCCGAGTGCGCTGACCGTGCCGCCCTTGCCGTCGTCGGCGACGTTCACTCGGTGGATCCACTGGATCACGGCGCCGACGGCGAGCACCCACACCGCGCTGAGCGCAGCGATGCCGCAGTACGCAGCACGCGCACCGAACCGCTTGCCGAAGCCCAAGATGAGCCAGAACGACACCGCGGGGATCAGCGGGATGAGCCACGCGTGATCGAGGAAGAAGCCAGACGGCAGGTGCACCGCTATCCCTTCAACACGTCGACGTCGTCGGGGTCGGAGCTGCGCAGATTGCGGTAGATCAGCAGCACGATGGCGAGGCCGACGCCCACTTCGGCGGCCGCGATCGTGAGCACGAACAGGGCGAACACCTGGCCGACCGGGTCGTTGTTGAACGCACCGAACGCCACCAGGTTGAGGTTGACGGCGGTGAGCATGAGCTCGACGCTTGCCAGCACGAGCACCGTGTGGCGGCGGGTGATCACACCGTACGCGCCGACCGCGAACAAGAAGGCCGCGAGCAACAGGAACTGGTTGAGTGCCACGTCAGTCCTTCCGGGCCAACACGACAGCGCCGATCAGTGCGCCGAGGAGCAGCACACCGACGACTTCGAACGGTACGAGATAGGCACGGAACACGACGGTGCCGACCTCGGCCGTGCGCACCGGGCGCAGCAGGTGGATCTTGTCGTTGCCCCACTCGGCGATCAGCACCCAGGCGAGCGTGGCGGCGAGCAGCACCGCAGGTACCACGCTCCACAGCCGCATGTCGTTGTTGAGCTTGCCGGTGGGGTGCATCGGTGCGTGCGTGAGCATGATCGCGAACAGGAACAGCACGATGACGGCGCCGATGTACACGATCACCTGCACCCACGCCACGAACTCCTGGCCGAGCAACAGGAACTGGCCGGCGCCACCCGCGAGCACGGTGACGAGCCAGAGCGCGGCGTGCACGATGTTGTTCGTGCTCACGACGCGCAGCGCCCCCACGACCATGATCGCGGCGAGTATCCCGAACGCAATGTTCTGCGCGACCATCGCTACTTCTTCTTGCCCTTGATCTCTGCGCCCAGCTCGAGCGGCTCAGCTTCGGGAACCGTGAGCTCCCACTCGTTCAGCCGCTCCTTGTCGTGGAGCAGCTCGGCGATGGAGATCTCCGAGTACTCGAACTCCGGGCTCCAGTGGAGCGCGTCGAACGGGCAGACCTCCACGCAGATCCCGCAGTACATGCACAACGCGTAGTCGATGTCGAATCGGTCGAGCACCGACACGCTGCGCTCACGGCCGCCCTCACGACGCGGCGGGCGCTTCTCCTTGTGGCCTTCGATGTAGATGCACCAGTCGGGGCAGCTGCGCGCACACAGCATGCAGACCGTGCAGTTCTCCTCCTTGAGCGCGATCACGCCACGCGAACGCGGCGCAACCTCTTCCTTCTCGTGCGGGTACTGAACCGTGACGGCCGGCTTCATCATCGTGCGGAACGTCACGCCGAGCCCGCCGAGCATGCTCTTGACCTGCTTGCCGACCGTCATCAGAACGCCACCTTCAGTGCGCCGGTGACCAGGATGTTGATGAGCGCGATGGGGATGAGCCACTTCCAGGCGAGTGCCTGCAGCTGATCTTCACGCAGGCGCGGGTAGGTGAAGCGCGCCCAGAACATCAAGAAGGCCACGATCATGATCTTCACGAACAGCACGATCGGCCCGAGCACGTCGGCCGCTCCGCCCGTGACGTGCGGGATCGACCAGCCGCCGAGGAACAGCGTGGCCGCGAGCCCGGCGTACACGAACGCCGTGCCGAACTCGCCGATGAAGAAGAACAAGAAACGGAAGCCCGTGTACTCGACCATGTAGCCGGCGACGAGCTCGGATTCGGCGACCGGCATGTCGAACGGCGGCTGGGTGAGCTCGGCTTGGGCGGCCACCATGAACAGTGCGAAGCCGACGAACTGGGTGAGGATGAACGGCGAGCCGAGGCCCGTCCAGCCGAAGATGCCGTGCGTCTGTTGTGCCACGACGATGCCCTGGAGGCTCATGGTGCCGGCTTGCACGACCACACCCACGACGGCGAGCACGAGCGGCAGCTCGTAGGCGATCAGCTGCGCGGCGGCACGCAGCGCGCCGAGCAGCGCGTACTTGTTGCTCGACGCCCACCCGGCCATCAGCACGCCGATGACCGAGAGGCTCGACACCGCGAGCGCGTAGAAGATGCCGACATCGAGGTTGACGACCTTGATGCGCGGCCCGGCCGGCAGCACCACGAACATCAAGAACGTGGAGAGCACGACCACCGCGGGCGCCATCTTGAAGACCCGTGCGTCGGCGCCCGCCGGCACGATGTCTTCCTTCTGGATGAACTTGATGCCGTCGCCGACGAGCTGGAACCAACCGTGGAAGCCACCTGGGTCCATCGGGCCGAGGCGGCTCTGCATGTGGCTCATCATCTTGAGCAGGAACGTGTAACCGAGGATGAGCGCGGCCAGCGGGATCAAGGCCATCACGATGACGGTCTTGATCGCGAGGGTCGTGGCCCAGCCGCCCCAAATGTCGAACGCGAGCGCGTGACTCACCGGTCGATGTCCCCCAGGATGAAGTACAGGCTCGCGAGGACGGTGATCACGTCGGGCACGTAGATGCCGCGCAGCAACCACGGAAGGATCGACACGTTGGAGAACGACGCCGAGCGGATCTTCACCCGGAACGGGCCCGTCGCGCCCTTCGAGAAGAC
>JADGOO010000100.1 GCA_017882905.1 Acidimicrobiia bacterium
CGCGGGCGCGACCTCGAGTTGCCGGGTCGCGAGCTCGACGGCGTGTTGAGCGCGGTCGAGTATCTGCTGAACGTGAACCAGGGCTTCCACGTCGATCTCGGGCAGCGGGTCGTCGTGGTCGGCGGCGGCAACGTCGCGTTCGACGCGGCCCGTACGGCCTTGCGCGCTGCCGGCCCGGCCGACACCTCCGACACCGACGCGCTCAGCTCCGCCGCGCCCGCACCGGTCGCGCTCGGGCCCAATGCGCAAGACGATGCTCGCCGAGCGATGACCACCACACTCGACGTGGCGCGCGCCGCGCGGCGAGCCGGCGTGGCCGACGTCACCGTGGTGGCACTCGAATCGGCCGAGGAGATCCCCGCCGACCCCGAAGAGCTCGCCGAGGCCGAGCACGAAGGCATCAAGATCCTGTATCGCCGTGGACCGCACCGCTTCGTGGGCGACGGCCACGTGACCGGGCTCGAGACCACCGATGTGGCGTCGGTCTTCGATGCGAACGGGCGTTTCGCGCCCACGTTCGTCGCCGGCACCAACCGCGTCATCCCGGCCGACACGGTGATCCTCGCGGTCGGTCAAGGCGCCGATCTCGACTTCCTCGACGCGGCCGACGGCATCGCGCTCGAGCGCAACCCGGGCGGCGGGGTGCGCATCGATCCCAACACGCTGCAGACCTCCGACCCTCGCATCTGGGCCGGCGGCGACGTCGCCCGAGGTCCTCGCAATCTCATCGACGCGATCGCCGATGGCCGCGCCGCGGCCGCGTCGATTCATGCCGCGCTCACCGGTGCGGTCGCGCCGCCGGCTCCGAGCCACGAGGTCTCGGTGTCGCTGCGACGCGGATATCGCCGCATCGACAGCGACTACGACGCCATCAAGCGTCAGACGATCCCGGCGATACCCACGGAGCGGCGCGTAGGCTTCGGCGAGGTGGAGACCGGCTACGACGAGCAGCAAGCGCGCCTGGAAGGGCTGCGCTGCTTGCGCTGCTTCGACAACGTCATGCTGTCGCCGGAGCTCTGCATCTTGTGCGGGCTGTGCGTCGATGTGTGCCCTCCAGGGTGCATCACGATCGCACGCGCCGACCATGTCGGTCTCGGCGAAGCCCATCAATCGGCCTTGTTGATCGATGAAGACACGTGCATCCGCTGCGGGCTGTGCGTCAACCGATGCCCACCAGGAGCGCTGTCGATGGTTCACGCCCGGGAGATCGCCAGTGTCTGACCTGAAGAACAGCACCGCTGAACACCCGGAGCTCGAGCCGGGTCGCACCACGGTCGATCACGGCATCACGGCACGGATCAAGCGCAGCGACACGTGGCGCTCGATGTTCCGCCATGCCCAGCTCGACACGCCGCGTGGGCGCGCACTCCAGTCGTTCAGCAACTTCTTCCTCCACCTCTATCCGGTACGGATTCCCAAGCGCGTGCTGCGCCTGCGCTACTCGTTCCGGCTCGGCTTCATCGCGGCCGTCCTGTTCTTCATCTTGTTGCTCACCGGCGTGTACCTCATGTTCGTGTACACGCCGTCGGTCGGTTCTGCTTACGGCGACATGCAACGGCTCAAAACGGGCGTTGGCTTCGGTCAGCTGATCCGCAACGTGCACCGCTGGTCGGCACACTTGATGGTGCTCGTCGTCGGGCTGCACCTCGTGCGCGTCTTCTACGCGGGCGCCTACAAGAAGCCCCGCGAGTTCAACTGGGTGATCGGCGTGATGCTGCTGATGATCACGTTGATGTTCTCGTTCACCGGATACCTGCTGCCCTGCGACCAGCTCTCGTACTGGGCGGTCACGGTCGGCACCAACCTCGTGCACTACGTGCCAGTGTTCGGCGGCAAGGTGCAAGACCTGCTCATCGGCGGCCAGCAAGTTGGCCAGAGCACGCTGTTGCGCTTCTACGCGCTGCACGTGGCCGTGCTGCCCGGTCTGCTCGTCACGATGCTGGCCGTGCACATCTGGCGCGTGCGCAAAGACGGCTTCGCCGTGGAACGCACGAACGTGGGCGCGTTCGCCGAGGAAACCTCCGAACGCCCGCCGGCCGCGCCCTCGGCCGTCGCGATGGCCGCCGCGGCCCCCGAGCTGTACGGCGGGCGCGTTCGCCTGCTCGGCGTGGTCGACCGCGAATCGGTCGTCGAAGAAGCGCGGCCGGTCGACGACACCGTCTTCACGTGGCCGCACATGCTCGTGCGCCATGTCGTGGTCGCGCTGGGCACCGCGGCCGTGGTGCTCGCACTGGCGGTCACCTTCACCGCTCCGCTGCGCGGGCTCGCCAATCCCAACGTCACTCCCGAGCCGGCGAAGGCGCCGTGGTACTTCGCCGGCCTGCAGGAGCTGTTGTCGAGGTTCGACCCGCTGGTCGCTGGCATCCTCGTCCCGACGGGTGCCGTGTTGATCTTCGTGCTGCTGCCGTACATCGACCGCAACCCGGATACGCGGGCGAGCCATCGCAAGGTGGCCGTGCTCGTGTTCAGCTTCCTGCTCGCAGCGGCGATCGTCCTCACCGTGATCGGCACCTTCTTCCGGGGTCCGGGCTGGCAGTTCGTGGCCCCCTGGACCCACTCGTACATCGAGCTCTAGGAGCACTCATGGCCACGAGCAGGCGGGATTTCCTCCGCAACACCTGGAAGGGCGGCGGTGCGCTCCTTGCCGCCGCGGCGGCATACACCACCTACGAAGCGCTGCGCCCCCTCGGAACATCCGCGGGCGGCGCCAAGATCACCGTGGGCGACGTGAGCAGCTTTGCCGAAGGCACGAGCACGTACGTGGCGACCGGTCGCTTCTATGTGGTGAACGCGAAGAACCACCTCTTCGCCCTCTCGCAGAAGTGCCCGCATCTCGGCTGCAAGGTGCCGTTCTGTGACAGCTCCGGGCGCTTCGAGTGCCCGTGCCACGGGTCGGTGTACGACCTCGCCGGCGAGTACGTGGGCGGCCCCACACCGCGCGGCATGGACCGCTACGACCTCACGCTCGACGGCACCAACGTCGTCGTCGACACCTCCAAGCTGAAGGACGGCCCCGACCGCGGCGTCAAGGACTTCTTCACGCCGCCCAAGGGTCCCGGCTGCATCGGGAAGGCCTGACGTGCCCCGCGAACGCCCGCAACCGCCGCCGTTCGAGCCCGAGTGGCTGGAGCGGAGCCTCGACCGCTATCTCACGTGGGGCCTCGTGTTCATGATGGTGCTCCTCGCGGGGTTCGTCACGTACCGCGTGCGCGAGCCGGGCCTACGCCGAACGGCTGCTCGCGAGCAGCAGGCGAGCTACAACGCGCTCGGCCATGAGCTCTTCAACGCGAGCTGCGCGCAGTGCCACGGTCGCAACGCCACCGGTGCCGGGTCGGCGCCAACGCTCAACTCCACGCAGTTCTTGAAGACCACCACCGACGAGCAGATCCGCGTGCTCGTGTCGGGTGGCGTATCGGGCAGCAGCATGCCCGCGTGGGGTCTCGACTTCGGCGGCACGATGACCGACGAGCAGGTCCGCCAGGTGGTCACCTACCTGCGCGCGCTCGAGCCGAAGGCGCCCAGCATTCCCGGATGGCGCAAAGGTGACAGTGCGAAGTAGCGCCGTCACGGATACGCGCTGACATCACGCGCCATGGCGAGACGCAGCGCGCCGGGCGGCACGATTGCGGGGGCACCCGCGTGGGCCTCGCTCACGGTTGCTGTCGCGGCGAACACCGAGCCCGCGGCCGTGCTCGACGCCCTCCACACGTCGCCCGACGGTCTGTCGACCGACGAGGTGAACGAACGGCGTCGTATCGTTGGCGCGAACGCGGTTCGCTCGCATCACGCGCGGCCGTGGGCGGTGCTCGTCCGACAGCTCCGCAGCACGCTCCTCGGTCTGCTCTTCGTGACGGCGATCGTGTCCTTCGTGGTGGGCGAACACACCGATGCGGTCATCATCGCCACGATCCTCACGGCCAGCGTGGGCCTCGGGTTCGTGAACGAGTACCGCGCCGAGCTCGCGGCCGAGGCGTTGCACTCCGAGATCCGACATCTCATCACCGTGCGCCGCGACGGACATCTCACGAGTCTCGACGTGACCGCGCTCGTACCGGGCGACATCGTGACGCTCGACATCGGAACGATCGTTCCCGCCGATCTCCGGCTGCTCGAGGCGAACGCGCTCGAATGCGACGAATCGGTGCTCACCGGCGAATCCGTGCCCGCTGTGAAGCACGCTGCGCCCGTCGCGGCCGACGCCGCGCTCGCCGACACGACCAGCTGCCTGTTCATGGGAACGATCGTGCACGAGGGTTCGGCGACCGCCGTCGTGGTCGCGACCGGAGGTCGCACCGAGTTCGGCAAGATCGCGCTCGGGCTCGGCGACCGCGAACCCGAAACGGCGTTCCAAGCTGGTTTGCGTGGGTTCTCTGCGCTTCTCGCCCGAGTCGCCGGCGTCCTGGCCGTCGGGATCCTCGCCATCAACATCATCCTGCACCGCCCACTGATCGACGCCGTGCTGTTCTCCCTCGCGATCGCGGTGGGCATCACGCCACAGCTGCTTCCCGCGGTCGTGTCCACGAGCCTCGCGATCGGATCGCGTCGGCTCGCGGCATCCAAAGTGCTCGTGAAGCGGTTGGTGTGCATCGAAGACCTCGGCGACATCGACGTGCTCTTCACCGACAAGACGGGCACGCTCACCGACGGTCACATCACGTTCGCCCGCGCGATCGACGGAGCCGCGGCCGCGGCGCCGCGGGCACATCTGCTCGGCCTCGTCTGCAACGAGGCGCTCGTCGATCGGGGCCG
>JADGOO010000011.1 GCA_017882905.1 Acidimicrobiia bacterium
ATCGCCGACATGCAGGGCATCCAGTGGAAGATCGCCGAGCTCGCCACCGAGATCGAAGCCGCTCGACTGCTGACCTACCGTTCCGCGGTGATGGCCGACCGCGGTCAGTTCACCAAGGAGTACGTGCCGTTCCTCTCGATGGCGAAGTACTTCGCTTCGGAGGTCGCGGTGCGTGTGTCGGGTGAGGCGCTGCAGATGCTCGGCGCGGCCGGCTACATGACCGACCACCTCACCGAGCTCTGGTACCGCGACGCTCGCCAGCTCACGATCGTGGAGGGCACGAGCCAGATTCAGCTCGGTCTCATCGCAAAGGGCGTGCTCGACCATGACCTGTGGTGGGATTGACACCGTGGCGATGGTGACGATGGCGGGATGTCGATGAGCGACGCCATCACGCCCGTGCTTGCCAAGCTCGTGCGCGGCGTCGACCTCGACGCCGACGACATCGATGCGGCGATGGACCACATCCTCTCGGGCCAGGCGTCCGACGTGGAGATCGCCGGGTTCATCGTCGCCCTGCGCACCAAGGGCGAGACATCGGACGAGCTGACCGCGCTCGTGCGCGCGATGTTGCGCCACTCCGTGGCGATCTCGGTCGCGCCGGGCGCGATCGACACTTGCGGAACCGGTGGCGACCGTTCGGGCACGATCAACGTGTCGACGCTCGCCGCGCTCGTGGCCGCGGGAGCTGGTGCACGTGTGGTGAAGCACGGCAACCGAGCGCAGTCGAGCCAGTGCGGTTCGGCCGACGTGCTCGAGGCACTCGGCATCCCGATCGAGCTCGGGCCGCTGGGCGTCGCGCGCTGTGTCGAGGAAGCCGGGATCGGATTCGCGTTTGCGCCGCGGTATCACCCGGCGCTGCGCTTCATCGGCCCGGTGCGCCGAGCACTGGCTGTGCCGACCACGTTCAACTTCCTGGGGCCGCTTGCGAACCCGGCCCGCGTCACGAGGCAATGTGTAGGTGTGAGCGACGGAGCGATGGCCGAGCGCGTGCTGCGCGTGCTCGTCGCCAATGGCGCCGAGCGCGGGTTCGCGTACTTCGGCGACGACGGCCTCGACGAGCTCACGATCACGACCACGTCGCACGTCTTCGAATACGTCGACGGCGACGTGCGTAGCTTCGTGTTCGATCCCGACGACTTCGGTATCGATCGCTGTGCGCCCGCCGCGTTGAACGGCGGCGATGCCGCAGCCAACGCGCAGATCGTGCAGCGCGTGCTCGACGGCGAACCCGGACCGGCGCGAGACGTCGCCGTGCTCAACGCGTCGGTCGCCATTGCCGCAGCCGGCATTGCGTCGGGGATCGCGACCACGCTCGACGTGGCGCGCGAGGCGATCGACTCCGGACGCGCGGGCGAGGTACTCGAACGGTGGCGCAAGGTCGCGGCCGAGGCTGCCGCCGCCGAAGAGACGGCGGCCTGAGATGCCGTCCCTGCAATGTCCCGATTGCGGGCACCGCGAACCCCTTGAGGGCATCGGTGACGTCGCCACGTTCCGCTGCGGCGGATGCGGCCGCGCACTGAAGGTGCCCGCCCAGTTCCGCTCACCGGCACCGAGCCCGGTCGCCAACGGCAACGGAACCGGTCGCGCTCGTCGCGTGGCGCCCGCCGCGACAGCCGCCACGGGCGCCGGCGCGGCCACGCCGTCGGCGCGATCCGGCCCGGTCACCGGGAGCGGCGCCGTGCTCGGCCAGGTTCCGCTCGATCCGGCGCCCGCCGACGCGTTCGAGTCGGCGCCGCTGGGTTCCACGGGCTCGACGGGCGCGGTCGGCCTCGGGGCCGTCGGCAGTGCCGGTGCACCGCGTGCGCTGGGCCGCCTCGAACAGCTCGACGCCAACGGCGCCCCTATCGGCGACCTGGCGGTGCCGCCACCGACCGGGCCGGCGGCGCGCGTCGTGGGCGGGCGCGCCCAGGTTCCTTGGTACTGGCGGACCCTCGTGTGGGTCCTGGCGCTGCCGTTCAGCCTGCTCGTGGTCTTCGAAGGTGCGAT
Organism: Acidimicrobiia bacterium; assembly: GCA_017882905.1. Lineage (GTDB taxonomy): Bacteria > Actinomycetota > Acidimicrobiia > IMCC26256 > PALSA-610 > Chersky-683. Next base: position 1,990 of record JADGOO010000011.1, read on the forward strand.
CAGGCTGCACTTCCTCACGAAGACGAACCTCGAGGACACGTTCATCACGACAGGCTGGGATCGCTTCGTCCCCGTGGCCCGTCTCCTGCCGATCGCGGCGGTGCTCACCGCAGTGATCGTGCAGGTGTCGATCACCTATCTCGAACGGCGTGCGGCGGGGGTCGCGGGTCGTTCGGGGCGCCGACGGCCGCCTCGCTCGCGCCCGGCTTCGCGCCCCGGTCCGGGCGCCGGCGTCACCGGCTCGTAGGTCGAAAGGCGCGGGAGCCTCGACGCGAGCACGCCGTCGACGTTCGCGATACGCAGCTGTGCTGCCGGCCGCGCGAACGCTCGCGCCAACGCGAGGAGCTCGTCGATCTCGTCGCGTGCCGGCGGCACTGCCAGATCGACGGTGGCGGCCCGTGCGAGCAGATCGTCGGCACCCGGCCCGAGCTCGATGACCATGCGCCCGTAGCGCACGTCGAAGCTGGTGCCGTCGGCGCGCGACACCGTCAGCTGCGGCGCGGCCCGTACGGCGTCGGCAGCGTCGCGACGCGCCAGCGCGCGCACGAGCGCAGCGAGTCGATCGCGCGTGGCCGCCGCTTCTTCGAATCGCTCCGCCGCGGCGAGGCGCGCCATGCGCGCTTCGAGCGGTTGCACGAGCAGCTCGGGCTCGCCGGCGAGCGCGCGCCGCAACGTGGCGACCACCGCGTGGTACTCGGGTTCGGCGATGAGGCCCGAACACGGACACGCCGCCACGCCGAGCTGCGCGCTCGTGCACGGCACGGAGCACGCCGGCAGCTCGGCGCGCCGCCCGACGCGCAGCGAGCAACGGCGCAGCGGCAAGGCCGACTCGATCGCCTCGCGCACGAGATGTGCCGCACTCGACGACGGCAACGGCCCCAGGTAGACGCCGCCATCGGCGCGCGCCACCCGAGTGACCGTGAGGCGGGGCAGGCGCTCATCGGTGAGCTTCACGTAGGAGTACTGCTTGGTGGCCTTGCCCTGGCGGTTGAAGCGAGGCTCGTAGCGCTGGATCATGCGGATCTCGCGCACCGCGGCCTCGAGCGGATCGGCGCACACGTGGTGCTCGATCGACGCGGCCTCGCGTAGCAGCTGCGGGATCTTGCGGCGATCGTCGCCCGAGAAGTAGGAGCGCACGCGCGAGCGCAAGTTCGTGGCCTTGCCTACGTAGAGGAGCCGCCCGCCGCGGTCGCGGAACGCGTAGATGCCGGGCGCGCGGGGGAGATCACTGGTGAGTGACAGCTTGGCGGCGCTCGGGTGCGCGTGCATCGAGGGCAATGCGATCAGGTCGTCGAGTCCGAGCACTCCGAACGCGGCGGCGCGTTCGAGCAGCGCGTGGAACACCTCGGCGGTGGCGAGCGCGTCGGGCATCGCGCGGTGGTTCGGCTCGGTGCTCACGCGCAGATGGCGGGCGAGCGTGTGCAGCTTGAGGTTCGGTACGTCGCCGCGCACGAGGCGTCGGGCGATGCCGAGCGTGTCGACGCGACTGTTCGCGAGCGGTGACTGCCCCTGGCGGACGAGTGCGGCGTCGAGGAACGAGATGTCGAAGCGGATGTTGTGGCCAACGATCACGGATCCGCCGAGGAACTCGAGGAACGTGGGCAGCACGTCGTCGATGGTGGGGGCAGGGAACACCATCGCCTCGGTGATGCCGGTGAGCATCGTGATCAGCGGCGGGATCGCGACGCCCGGGTTCACGAGCGTCTCGAAGCGGCCCAGGCACTCGCCGCCGCGCACCTTGAGGGCACCGATCTCGGTGATCGCGCAGTCGTTCGGTGACCCGCCGGTGGTCTCCAGGTCGAGCACACAGAACGTGACCTCGTGCAGCGGCGTGCCGAGATCGTCGAAGCTGCGCTGACCGGCCCGTGTGGTGCGGTTCGGTCGGGCCGCGCGTGGCGTCGGTTGCGCCAGGAACGACGACGAAGGGTCGTTCGAGCCGGGTTGGTCGGGCAGCATGGCGAACACAGGTTCGGTCACCATAACGAACGGGCGTTCGGTTGTCGAGGGATCCCGTAGTGTGCAGGTCGTGAGCGCGCGCTACCGCTGCACGGCCTGTGGCAACCTCACCCGCTTCGATGTGGTGGCGACACGACGTACGAGGTCGTTCCACCACTTCACGGTGGGCGGAGAGCTGTCGGTCGAAGCCGAAGAGGTGCTCGACGAGCACGTCGAGCAGGTGAGCTGCCGCTGGTGTGGTGCATCGGGGGAGCGCATCGAGACGCTCGAGGCGGTCGAGAACGAGACGGCGTGACCCGCTCTGCTGCGCTGCGGAACGCGCTCGGAGCTCAGACGCCGAGCAACGACACCACGACCCGGCGCGTGCGCGCCCGGTCGTCGAAGTCGACGCACACGATCTTCTGCCACACGCCGAGCATCAGGTCGCCGTTCGTGAACGGGATCGTGACCGACGGCCCGATGATCCCGGCGCGGGCGTGTGAGTGCCCGTTGGTGTCGTCGTTGATCTCGTTGTGGCGCCAGGGCGCCGACTCCGGGGCGAGCTGCTCCAGGATGTGGTTCAGGTCGGCGTTGCAGCCCGGCTCCGATTCGATGATCGTGAGGCCGCACGTGGAGTGGGCCACGAACACCGTGCACAAACCCTCGTGCAGGCCCGCGTTGTGGAGCACCTTGGCCGCGAGGTCGGTGAGGTCGACCACCTCGCCATGGCCTCGCGTCTCGAGGGTGAGCTCCTCGTGGATGACCTGCATGTGCGCTCCCGGCAGTCCCTGTTCCCGGCCCCGGCGACTTTACGGATCCCGCGGCGGCACGGTCGCAATGGCGAGGCCGGCATGACCGAGTGGCTCGAGAAGCTTCCCGAATCGCTCACCGCCACCATCGCGGAAGCGGCCGCCGAGGTGTTGAACGCTCTGCCCGGCGAGGCGGTGCCCGCGTCGCTGCGGCCGCTGCTCGGCTTCGACCGCCGCAAGCTCGCGTCCGCCACGGCGCGCCGCCAGCTGCTGCGCGCCCTCACCCGCGACACGTCGTTCCATGAGGCCGTCGAACGGGCGTTGCGCCTCGACGATGCGGTTGTGGCCATGTTGGCCGACTTGGAGGGTGGCGACGCCAGTGAAGCCGTGGGCGTGGCCGCCGAACGGGGCGATCTCCCGTTGCTCGTCGCCGCGCTGTGGGCCGAACGCCCGGACGGCTTCGAGTTCGCGCTCGGGTGTGCCGCCGGCATCGCCCGTGGCGACGCAGCGCGCCGCGACGCGATCGAGGAAGCCGAAGCGCTCGCTCGACGTGTGGAGGAGCAGTCTGCGGCCCGCCGCCGTGCCGACGAGCAGCGCATCACCGCCGAAGCACGGGCCACTCGCCTGTCCGACGAGCTGCGCGACGAACGCGCCGCGCGCCGCGGCCGCGAAGAGCAGGCGCTCGCGCACTCGGCGGCGGCCGAACGTCGCGCCGATGCCGCCGAAGCCGCGCTGGCCGCAGAACGTGGTCGGGCACTCGGCTTCGAGCAGACCGCGCGCCGCGAGGCCGAACGGGCCGAGCAGCTCGAGTCACAGCGGCGCGCGCTCGCCGACGAGCTCGGCCCGCGGGGCCTGTCGTCGGGTGCTGCGGTCTCGGTGGAGGAGCTGTCGAGCGCGGCGCGCCAGGCTGCGCAGCTCGCCGAGCGTCTGCGCGTGCTCGAGGCGGGCGCCACCCGCATCGGCGCTCCGTCGACGCGTTCCGAGCCGGGTGCGCCGAGCGCGTCGCCTGTCGGCGCGGCGTCCCGCCCGGCCGCACCGGACCGGCGCACGCCGCCGCCGCTGCCGGCCGGACTCGTGGCCGATTCGCCCGACGGGATCGTGGCGATGCTCCAGCCGGGCACGCTGCTGGTGGTCGACGGCTACAACGTGAGCCATCGCGCCTGGCCCGACGCGCCGATCGGCGATCAGCGGGAGCGACTGGGTCGGGCGTTGCACCAGCTGCACCGCCGGCTCGGCGCGAAGGTCGTGTGCTGCTTCGACGGCGAGGGCGACGTCGGCGTGCAACCCATGCGCCGCGACGGGTTGCGGGTGCTGTTCTCCCAGACGGGCGAAGAGGCCGACGAGCTCGTGATCAAGGTGGTCGAGGGTCAGCCGAAGCGGGTGCCGGTGGTGGTGGCGTCGTCGGACGCCTGGGTGCGCGAGCACGCCGAGATCGCGGGCGCGGTGGTCGTGTCGGCCGCCACGATGGTCGCCGGCCTCACCGCCGCCAGCCGCCGCCCCTGACCGACCACCCCAAGAAACGGGGCTTCGACGGGGATGCGGGGGATCGCTGTGTCACAGGTGTCTGGCATGGTGAGGCGGTGGAGCCGAACAGCCTCTCGATCAGCTGCGACGACTGCGTGATGCACGGCACGTCGGCGTGCGACGACTGCGTGGTGAGCTTCGTCGTGAACCGCGAACCGCACACGGCCATCGTGGTCGACGCCGGTGCAGCGCGTGATCTCCGACTACTCAGCCAGGCCGGGCTCGTGCCCGGCCTGCAACACCGCGCTCGCGCGGGTTGAGCGCTACTTGCCCCGCCCCTGGCTCATCTTGAGCAGGTCCATGGCACCGGTACCGCTCGCTTTGATGCCACGCGGCTTGATCTCCACGTCCCAGCCTTCGGCTTCGGCCCGGAGCGCGCCCACCGTGCACTTGTCGCGGCCGAGCAGCGAGACGGGGTCGTAACTGAACAGCCGCATCGCGTTCTCGTGGCTGATCTTGTTGATGTCCTCGTCGTTGCAGTGCGCGGCTTGCATCTGCTTCATGAACTGCTCCGGCGACTGCGGCCAGGTGCTGTCGGAGTGCGGGTAGTCGCACTCCCACGTGATCATGTCGATGTTCATCTTGTGGCGCATCTCGACGCCCACCGGGTCGTCGATCCAGCAGCACACGACCTGCTCGTCGAACACCTGGCTCGGCGTGCGGTCACCCATGTCCTGGCCCGTCCAGAACCGGTGGCGGTCGTAGGTGTAATCGATGCGCTCACGGAAGTAGGGGATCCAGCCGATGCCGCCCTCGCTCAGCGCGTACTTCAGGTTCGGGAACTTCTGCGGCACCTTCGACCACACGAAGTCGGCGGCGGCCTGCACGATGTTCACCGGCGAGAGCGTGATGAGCACGTCCATGGGCGCGTCGTCTGCGGTGATCACCATGCGCGACGACGACCCGATGTGCACGCACACGACCGTGTCGTGATCCTGGGCGGCGGCGAAGAACGGATCCCAGTGGCCCGAGTGGATGCTCGGGTGGCCGAGGTGCACCGGGTTTTCCGAGAACGTGACGGCGTGACAGCCCTTCTCGGCAACCCGCGCCACTTCGGCCGCCATCAGCTGCGGGTCCCACATGGGCGGCAGCGACAACGGGATGAAGCGGCCGGGATACGCGCCGCACCAGCTCTCGATGTGCCAGTCGTTGTAAGCCTGCAAGAGTGCGAGCGCGAGCTCGGGGTCTTGCAGCGCGGTGCGCGCGAAGAGCTGGCCGCAGAACTGCGGGAAGCTCGGGAAGCACATCGACCCGAGCAGGCCGTTGGCGTTCATGTCGCGGATGCGGTCGTGGATGTCGTAGCAACCCGAGCGCATGTCGTCGAAGCTCGTCGGGTCCATGGCGTATTCCTCGGGCGGGCGTCCGGCGACCGCGTTCAACCCGATGTTGGGCAGCTCTTGGCCCATGAACGCCCACACGTCGATGCCGCTGTCCTTGCGGATCAGCTTGGGAGCTCGGTCGGCGTGCTTCGCCGCGAGGCGACCCTCGAACAGATCGGGCGGCTCGACGACATGATCGTCGACACTCACCAAGATCAGATCTTCGACCTGCATGGTCGCTCCTCTCGCGTTTGCTGACGCCGCCGTCACCTTACAGCGAGGTCGACGCGGGCGGTAGCGAGGGTGCTAGAAGATCGCCCATGCTGCTGGCGTCGATCGGTCACCCTGGTGTGAGTGTGCACGCACTCGTGCTGCTCGTCATGCGACTCTCGCTCGGCCTCACGATGGCGGCGCACGGCCGCAACCACATCTGGGGCGGCGGCAAGATCCCCGGTACCGGGCGCTGGTTCGAAAGCCTCGGGATGAAGCCCGGCGTGCTGCACGCCTGGCTCGCCAGCATCACCGAGCTCGTCGCGGGCGGCATGCTCGTGGTGGGCCTGCTCACGCCGGTGGCGGCGGCCGCCGTGCTCGCCACGATCCTCGTCGCGCTGATCACGAACCACTGGAAGAACGGCTTCTTCATCTTCCGACCGGGCGAGGGCTACGAGTACGTGCTGATGATCGCGGCCATGTCACTCGTACTGGGCACGCTCGGCGCCGGCAAGTGGTCGATCGACAAGGCCCTCAAGTACCCCATAGCGCAGGATTCCGCCGCGGCGTTCTGGATCACGCTCGTGCTCGGAGTCGGCAGCGCGCTCGGGCTCCTCGCAGTGTTCTGGCGCAAGCCGGCGCCGAAGGAGTCGTGACGGGCCAGGTCTCGTGATCAGCGCAACGCGATGAGACCGGCGTTCGTGGGCGTGAAGCCGCACGCGTCGAAGTAGAAGGCCCGCAGGTGGTCCTCGAAGTCGACGTGCAGCCACTCGCACCCTGCGGCCCGCGACTCGTCGGCTGCGATGCGCACCAGCTTTGTGGCGATCCCGTTGTGCTGGTGCGATGACGGCACCAACGTGTCGAGCACGAACGCGTGCACCGCGCCATCCCAGATGACGTTGACGAATCCCACCAACCGCCCGTCGTCGCGCGCGGTGACCCAACCGAGGCTGTGCTCACGCAGCTGCGTGCACCAGTCGTCGTCGAGCACGCGGTGCTCGAATCCCTCGGCGTGCAAGATGTTGAGCTCGTCGTTGGCGAGCTCGCCGCGCCACTCGTAGGCGGTCGTCATCGTGGGTGCGCCGCGCTCAGGCCCGGAACCGGGCCAGGTCGAGCTGGGCGAGCAGATGGGGGAGCGCCGCATCCCAGGGCGCCACGATGCCGACGTCGGCGAACCCGAAGATTGGCGCGTTGGCATCGGGGTTGACCGCGAGCACGTGGGCGGCGTTGCGAAAGCCGACGCTGTGGTTGAACTTGCCGCCCGCGCCGATGCTCACGAGCAGGCGCGGCGCGATCGATCGACCAGTGATGCCAATCTGCCGGGCGCGTGGCATCCAACCGTTGTCGGTCACCTTGCGAGTGGCGCCGAGCTCGGCGTGCAGCGCGATGCGCAACGGTTCGAGCTCGTCGTAGCGCGCCGGATCCACACCCTTGCCGATGACGAGGACCACGTCGGCGTCGGCGAGCACGTCAAGATCGTCGTCTCGGGTACGGGCGAGCACTTCCACGCGACCGCGACTCGTGACCTTGAACGCTTCGAGCGACGGACGGTGCTCGCGCGGCTCGAGCGCGACGAGCGTGCCGGCGCGCGCCGTGACCATCTGCACGGGCGACGAGCACAGGATCGCGGCCACGATGGCGCCGCCGAACGCGGGCTTCCATGCGACGAGGCGCGGCCCGCCGCCGTTGCCGCCCGGCTCGATGTCGAGCTCGACGGCGTCGCCCGTGAGGCCCGCGCCGAGTCGTGCCGCGGCGCGCCCCGCGACCTCGCGGCCCCACGTGGTGCTCGGTGCGATCACCGCCCATGGGGTGCGCGTCGCCGACCAGCTCGCGAGGGCGGCGGCGACGTCGTCTTCGACGTTCGCCGAATGGGTCACGACCAGATCGGCGCCGAGCGCGCCGAGCCGGCTCGCGGTCATGCCCCCGCTGCCGAAGGCCACCGAGTGACCGCCGATGCGGTCGGCGAGCACCGCGGTGGTGCTGAGCAGCTCGGCGGTGAAGTTGGCGCGGTCGGGCTCGATGACAGCGACCACCGCCGGCCCCTCGAGTGGTCGGGGCGCGGGCACCGTGGCCGCCGGCCGGCGGTTGGGCGCGGAGATGAGCGCCACATGGCTCGGCACGAGACCGAGATCGGCGAGCGCGCCGCGCACGTGCAACGCCTCGAATGCGAACGCGATCTGCTCGTCGACAGGGAGATCGGGCCACTGGAGGCGAGCTCGGGCGTGCTCCATCACGCGCACCGGGCCCACGCTGGTGGGGCTCGCGGCCTGACCCCAGGGCCCGTTGCCGAGCGCGGCGGCGGTGCGCAGCTCGATGCGCGCGGGGTCGACGGCGGCGCGGCCGGCGGGCTCCACCTTGCTCGGTTCCACCAGGCGTTCGGCGCAGCTGATCACCGCGGGCAGCGAGACCCGCAGCTGCACGAACCCGTCGTCGCCTTCGCTGCGCGCGTTCGCCGCGCCGGTCTCGGTGTCGACGGCGAGGTGGCGCGCGGCAGTCACGAACGATCGGTCGAGCAGCTCGGCGAGCTCGGGGCCGACCTGGCCGGTGTCGGCGTCGACGGAGTTGCGGCCGCACAGCACGAGATCGAAGTGGCCACCCCCGTCGAGCTCGACTTGGTCGATGGCCGCGTGCAACGCCCGCGCGGTGGCGAGCGTGTCGCTGCCCGCGAAGGCGACGTCGCAGATGTGCACGCCGCGCGCCTGCGCGGGAGCCAGACCCTGTTCGTCGGCCCACGCGATCGCTTCGCGCAGCACGTCGTCGGCAATCGGAGGCCCGAGCGTGAACACGACGACCTCACCGCCGTGCTCGGCGACGAGTTCGACGGCCTTGGCGACGGCGCGCCGGCAGTAGGCGTTCATCTCGACGGCCAGGCCGGCACGCACGAGTCGTCCGTCGGGGCCGAGCGTCATCGCCTCGAACTGGGGGATCTGCTTCACGAGCGCAGCGATGCGCAACGCCAACGGGACTCCTTGGGGCGCGATACGGGCGCGGGGCAGCGAAGTTCAGGCTACGCGCCCGGGGGGGTCAGGACGGCTGGTTGAGCGCGGCAAGCGACTCGAGCTGTTCGATGTAGTGCGCCCGGGAGTGGTGTGTGAAGCGCACGTTGAGCGCGTTCGCTCCCGCTGCGGTGAGCCGGTCGAGCTGCTCTCGCACTCGGTCGGGTTCGCCGAGCGGGTCGAGGGGCCGCTCGTTCTGCAACACCACGGCAAACGGGTTGGGCCGCGATTCGCTGGCCCGTGTGCTCCAGGCCTCGGTGTCGCGTGCTCGCGCCAGCATCTCGCCGATCTCGGCGCTGCGCAGGCCGAACGGCGCCCAGCCGTCGGCCAGCTCTACCGCTCGGCGCAACGACCGGGCCGTGCGCCCGCCGATCCACAGCGGCACCTCGGCCTGCACGCCGCACGGCTCGACCAGGAAGCCTTCGATGTCGTAGTGCGCACCGTGATACTCGGGCTCGGCGCGCCCGAACGTGGCGCGCAGGGCGCGCAGTGCGTCGTCGCCCCGGCTTCCCCGATCCGCGAACGGCACGCCGAGCAGGTCGAACTCCTCTTCGAGCGACCCGACGCCAACACCGAGGATGAGCCGACCGCCGCTCACCCGATCGAGCGTGCCGTAGCGCTTGGCGATCTCGAGTGGGTGGTGGTAGCCGAGCACCAGCACGTGCGTGGCGAGACGGATCGTGGTCGTGCGGGCCGCGAGGAAGCCGAACGTGGCGAGCGGGTCCCAGTAGCGGCCGCCTCGCACCTCGGCCACCGGCACGGGCACCGCCACGTGCCCGCTGCACGTGGCGTGGTGGTAGCCGAACCGTCCGGCGGCCTCGACGATCGCGACCACGTCGTCGAACGTCCCAGTCTCCTCCCAGCGCGCGTGTGCGCGCGGCAGCAGTGTGAGTACCGGAGTGACGATTCCCAGATCGAGCCGCTCCACCATCACGTTGCTCCGCCCGCTACGTTCGCCGCCATGGCCGAGATCCTCGCGCTCGACGAAGCCGTGGCGCGTCACGTCCAGGCCGGCGACACGTTGCACGTCGTCGTCGGCCACTCGCGCTGGACGGCACTGGCGCGCGAAGTGGTGCGCCAATGGTGGGGCAGGGATCCGCAGTTCACGCTCGCCATGCTGTCCCTGTCGAGCCTTGGAGCGCTGTTCTTCCGTGGCGGTCTGGTGCGCAAGGTCATCACCGGCTACTCGGGCGACACGTTCCCGAACTTCACGCCGAACCCGCACTTCCAGCGGGCCTACGCCGACGGTTCGGTCGAGGTCGAGCACTGGTCGTTCCTCGCGTTCGCGCAACGCCTCGAAGCCGGTGCACGGCGGCTCCCGGCCGTGGTCACGACCTCGATCGAGGGTTCGTCGATGGAGGCGAACGACGCCTACACGCGGGTCGACACGCCATTCGGTGTAGTGGGCCTCCTCGCGCCACTGCAAGCCGATGTAGCGCTGCTCCATGCGCCCGTCGCCGACCGCCAGGGCAACATCGCGATGAACCCGCCGTTGCTCGAAGGCGTGTGGGGTGCGCTCGGCGCCCGGCGCGGCGCGATCGTGACGGTGGAGCGCGTGGTCGACGACCTGCGCGAGCACGCGCACCTCGTGAAGATCCCGGCGCACCGCGTGCTCGCGGTCGTGGAGTGCCCAATGGGTGCGCATCCGGGCGGGTTGTCGGCCGGACCGCTGCCTGTCGACGGCTACGGCGAAGACTACGAGTGGTGGGTCGAAGCGCGGGCCGCGACGCGCCGCGACGACTACGACGAGTGGATCCGCCATTGGGTCCTCGACGTGCGCACCCAGCAGGAATGGCTCGACCGCGTGGGTGCGGAGCGCATCGCGTTCCTGCGCGCCAAGGCGGCGCCCGACTCATGGCAGTGGGACGCGCAGCACTACGAACCAGACCTCGCCGCGCCGCCCAACGCGTGGGAGCGCGCCGCGGTGATGGCCGCCCGGCATCTCGCCGGCCGGGCCGTGGAGTTGCGCGCCGACGCCGTCCTCGCCGGTGCCGGCGTCGCGAACCTCGCCGCGTGGATGGGTGTGCAGCTCGCTCGCGAGCGTGGCGCGAGCACCCGGCTCACCGCCGAGATCGGCATGTGGGACTACGAGCCCGTGCCGGCCGACCCGTTCGTGCTCAACCATCGCAACTTCGGGCGCACCACCATGTTGGGCGACGCGAGCATGGTGCTCGGCACGCTCGTGGGCGGTTACGGGACGACCACGATCGGTTGCCTCGGCGGCGCGCAGGTCGACCGTCGCGGCAACATCAACTCCACGTCGTTGCTCGCCACGGGTGGCCCGTTCCTCGTGGGCAGCGGCGGCGGCAACGATGTGGCGAGCACCGCCGCGGAGAACATCGTGGTCGCACTGCTGTCGCCGGCGCGTACGCCGTCGGAGTGCGCGTACATCACGTCGCCGGGCCGGACCGTGCGCGCCCTCGTCACCGACCTCGCCACGTTCGAGAAGCCCTCCCCCGACGACGATCTCGTGCTCACCGCCGTGCCCGCGGGCGAGGGCACCGTCGCCGAGCGCGTGGCGCGCGCGACCGCGGCGACCGGCTGGGACGTTCGAGTGGCCGATCACGTGGCCGAGATCGAACCGGTCACGGGCGACGAGGTGGCCGTGCTCCGGCGCTGGGACCCGCGCGGGTGGTTCCTGCGGGACCGCTGATCCACAACGGGTCGGTCCAGCGCACCTTCACCCGTGCCGCCTAGCGTGACGCCAGATGGGCCGGGTCGCGTTCACTCACGTCTCCAAGCGGTTCGGCGACACGGTGGCTGTCGACGACCTCACGCTCCAGATCGCCGACGCCGAGTTCTTCGTGCTGCTCGGGCCGTCGGGCTGCGGCAAGTCGACCGCGTTGCGCATGGTCGCCGGTCTCGAGGATCCGAGTGACGGCCTGATCGAGATCGGCGACCGGGTGGTGAACCGGATCGAGCCGAAGGATCGCGACGTGGCGATGGTGTTCCAGAGCTACGCGCTGTACCCGCACCTGACGGTGCGGCGCAACATCGAATTCCCGTTGCGCACCCGCGACGTCGACCGCAAGACCCGCAAGGAGCTCGTCGGCAAAGCGGCCGATGCGCTCGGGCTCGGCACGCTGCTCGATCGCAAGCCCGCGCAGCTGTCGGGCGGGCAACGCCAGCGCGTGGCGCTCGCCCGCGCGATCGTGCGCCGCCCCGCGGTGTTCCTCATGGACGAACCCCTCTCGAACCTCGACGCGCAGCTGCGCGTGCAGACACGCAGCGAGCTCGTCTCGCTGCAACGCGATCTCGAGACCACGGTGCTCTACGTGACCCACGATCAGGTGGAGGCGATGACGATGGGCCATCGCATCGCGGTGATGAGCAACGGCGTGCTCCAGCAGGTGGGTGTGCCCCAAGAGGTGTACGACAAGCCGGCGAGCCGCTTCGTGGCGCAGTTCATCGGAACGCCGCCGATGAACGTGTTCCGTGTCGAGAACCGCACAGATCTCGTGGGCGTTCGCCCCGAGGATCTCACGATCGATCCCGATGGCCCGTGGCCCGCCACCGTGTTCCTCGTGGAGTCGCTCGGTCACGAGCGCCACGTGCACTGCCACACGCCGAGCGGCGACGACGTGGTGGTGCGGCAGGCGGGAATGACCGTGTCGCCCGAAGCCGGTGCCGAAGTGCACCTCAACGCCGCGGCGGGTGCCGTGCATCACTTCGATGCCGAGACGGGGTTGCGCAACGATGGCGCGTAAGGGGAAGCACAAGCGCGTCCCGAAGCGCCTCCCGCGCCGGCGACTGCGCGACGCGCTGATCGGCTATGCGTTGCTCCTGCCGTCGATCGCGGTCTTCGGCGTGTTCGTCTTCTATCCGTTCGCCAAGGACATCCAGCTCCCGTTCTACGAGCAGCCCGAGAGCTTCGGTGCGATCCATCGCACGGCGCGCTACGTGGGCTGGACACAATGGCGCTCCGTGTTCACGAGCAGCGAGTTCCGCAACACGCTCCTCGTCACGCTCCGGTTCACGGTGCTGACCGTGCCGGCCGGCATCGCGCTCGGCCTGCTGCTTGCCGTTGTCGCGCACCAGAAGATGCGGGGCATCACCGTGTTCCGCACGGTGTTCTCGTCGACGGTTGCCACGTCGGTCGCGGTCGCCTCGTTGATCTTCTTCTCGCTCGTGAACCCCGTCACCGGGCTGTGGCGCGTGCGAGTGGGTGGCGTGTCGCTGCTCGAGAGTCCTCGTTGGGCGCTGATCTCCGTTGCCGCCGTCACGATCTGGCAATCGCTCGGCCTCTCGTTCATCGTGATGAGCGCCGGTTTGCAGACGATCCCCGACGACCTGCTCGAAGCGGCCCGTGTCGACGGTGCCACGCCCCGCCGTGTGTTCTGGCAGATCACGCTGCCGCTGCTCACACCCACGCTCTTCTTCGCGTTCGTGGTCGGTTCGATCAGCTCGTTCCAGGCGTTCGCGCAGGTCGACCTGCTCACCAGTGGCGGCCCCCTGAACAAGACGCGAACACTCACCTACGACATCTTCGACGCGGCGATCAACAAAGGCGACCAGAACCGCGCCGCGGCTTCGGCGATCGGGTTGTTCGTGATCGTGCTGGTGCTCACGATCGTGCAGCTGCGCCTCGAACGGCGGGTGCGCTATGTCCGTTGACGTCGAGGCCATGCCGCCCGCCCACGCCGCCGAGCCGCCCGAGCCGCCGGAAGGTTCGGGCCCCGTCGCGGGCCGCCGACCGTGGGCCCGCGTCACGGTGCGGTACGTGGTGCTGATCGTGCTCGCGGCGATCGTGCTGTTCCCGATCTACATCACGGTCGTGAACTCGTTGCTGAAACCGGTCGACATCATCTCGCGGCCGATCAAGTGGTTCCCGACTGCACCGCAGTGGGGCAACTACGCCGACGCGTGGTCGAACGGGCACTTCTCGCGCTACCTCATCAACAGCGCGATCGTCGCGGCGGGGATCACGCTCGGCCAGACGGTCAGCGCGGTCCTCGCTGCGTATGCCTTCGCCTTCCTCGAGTTCCCGCTGCGCCGCACACTCTTCGTCGTGTTCCTCACCACGCTCATGATCCCGGGCGAGGTCACGTTCTTCACGAACGTGAACACCGTTCGGTCGCTCGGCTGGTACGACTCGTACGCGGCGCTCATCGTGCCGTTCCTTGCCACAGGGTTCGGCGCGTTCCTGCTGCGTCAGAGCTTCATGACGGTGCCCAACGACCTGCGCGAGGCCGCCGCGCTCGACGGCTACGGCCACATGCGGTTCCTCGCCCGGATCGTGGTGCCCATCTCTCGACCGGCGATCGGCGCGATGGGCCTGTTCGCGTTCCTCGGGGCTTGGAACCAATACCTTTGGCCCTTGGTGGTGACGAAGAGCGACCGCCTGCGCACGGTGCAGATCGGTCTGCGGGCGCTCCGAGGCACCCAGATCGACCAGATCAGCGTCACCTACGCTGGCACGGTGCTTGCCTTCTTGCCGATCGCCATCATCCTCGTAGTGTTCTCGAAACAGCTCGTGCGCGGCCTCACCGCCGGCGCCGTGAAGGGATGACCAGCGTGCGACGTGCAGTGCTCGTGATGACGATGGTGGTCGCGCTCGCCGGCCTCGCGGCGTGCGGCGGGAGCTCGAGCCCGAACAAGGCGGCACCGGGCACCACCGCCGCCAGCCAGGACCAGCTCGCCAAGCAGTGCCCGCTCTCGGCGCTCACCGCCGCCACGAAGCCGGTGAAGATCACGTACTGGCACGCGATGACGCGCGCCAACGAAGACACGCTCAAGGCGCTCACCGCGAAGTTCAACGCGAGCCAGCACGACGTGCAGGTGACGCTCGTGAACCAGCAGAGCTACGACGACAACTTCACGAAGTTCAAGACGGTCGCCGGCACCGGCGACTCGCCCGACCTCGTGCAGATCGAGGACATCGACCTGCAGCGCATGATCGACAGCGGCGCGGTGATCCCTGCCGCGGCGTGCGTCGCCGCGAGCAAGGCCGACATCTCCGACATCCTGCCGCGCGTCCGCAACTACTACTCGGTGGCGGGCACGCTGTATCCGGTCCCGTTCAACGACTCGAACCCGGTCTTCTATTACAACAAGGCCGCGTTCACGAAGGCCGGCCTCGACCCGAACAAGCCGCCCGCCACGTGGGCCGAGGTGAAGACCGACGCGCAGGCGCTCAAGTCGTCGGGGCTGAAGTTCGGCTTCTACTACAAGCGCGATTCCTGGGTGCTCGAGCAGTTCCTGTCGCTCGCGGGCGAGCCCTACGTCGACAACGGGAACGGCCGCACGAAGCGCGCCGACAAGGTCGTGTTCGACACGCCGACCGCCCGCAGCATCCTGAGCGACCTCGCCGACCTCGTGCACGGTGGCCTCGCCGGCACCAACGCGGCGAGTGGGCCGGGTGAGTTCGACAACCTGCTCTCGATCTGCAACGGCGAGAACGCGATGACGATCGACACATCGGCCGCCCTCGGCACCGCGTACCAGGTGCTCGGCGGAGGTGGCTGCAAGGCGAAGGTCGAGATCGGCATCGCGCCGCTGCCCGGCAGCTCGGCGGCGGGCGGCGTGCTCGTCGGTGGCGCGGCGAACTACATCGCCAAGGGCTCCGACCCCGCGAAGGTCGCGGCCGCGTGGAAGTTCGCGCAGTTCCTCACCACACCCGAATCGCAGGCCCAGTGGGGCGCCGGGACGGGCTACGTGCCCATCAGCAAGCTCGCCGTCACGTCGCCGACGATCACGCAGCTGTGGGCCAAGTCGCCGGGCTACAAGGTCGCCTACGACCAGCTCGCGAACGGTGCCGAGAACACGGCCACGGCGGGCCCGGTGATCGGCGACTACCAAGGCGTGCGCGACGCGGTGATCAACATGCTGGAGTCGATCCTGATCACGAAGACGCCCGTCGCCACCGCGCTGTCGAGCGCGACCTCCACGGCCAACGCCGCGATCGCCGCCTACAACTCCAAGCAGGGGTAGATCAGGCGGCGGCGGTGGCCGTGAGGGCATCCTCGAAGGCCGCCACCGCCTGATCGATCTCGGCCGCGCTCACCACGAGCGGCGGCATCCAGCGCAGGATGTTGCCGTAGGTACCGCAGTTCATGAACAGCACGTGGTGCGCTTCGAGACAATGCGCCACGATCGCCGACACTCGCGCCGCGTCGGGTGCCCCGTCGGCGGTGGTGAACTCGGTGGCGACCATGAGGCCGAGGCCACGAACGTCGGCGAGGCCCTTGTGCGTGGGCTGCAACGCTCGCAGCGCCGTCACGAGCTGCTCGCCGCGTGCGGCCGCGTTGGCGACCGCGCCGTCGTCGACGAGCACCTCGATCGTGGCCAGTGCCGCGGCGCAGCCGATCGGGTTCCCGCCGTACGTGCCGCCGTGTGAACCGACCGGCCAGCGCTCCATGATGTCGGCGCGCGCACCGATCGCCGCGAACGGGAACCCCGACGCGATGCCCTTCGCCATCATCAACAGGTCGGGCCGAACGCCGTAGTGGTCCATCGCGAACATGCGCCCGGTGCGGCCGAACCCGCACTGCACTTCGTCGGCCACGAACAGGATGCCGGTGCGGTCGCAGATGGCGCGCACGCCTTCGATGTAGGCGGCGGGTGCCGCGATGTAGCCACCCTCGCCGAGCACCGGCTCGAGCACGATCGCGGCCGTCTCGCTCGGCGCAGTCTGCGACACGAGCAGGTGCTCGAGCGCGGCGAGCGCGCGTGCGGCGGCGGTCTCGTCGTCGACGCCCCACTCGAACGCCTTCGGGAACGGGGCCACGAAGATGCCCGCGGGCAACGGCTGGAAGCCCGCGCGGTAGATCGTCTTCGACGTGGTCATCGCCATCGCCAACGCGGTACGGCCGTGGAACGCGGCGTCCATCACGATCACGTTCGGGCGTTGCGTGGCCTGGCGGGCCAGCTTTACGGCGGCTTCGGTCGCCTCGGCGCCCGAGTTGCAGTAGAAGAATTGGTCGATGCCGTCGGGGGTCACGTCGGCCAGCCGATCGGCGAGCTGCGCCACGATCGGGTTGCGGTAGCAGTTCACCTGCGAGTGGATGAAGCGCGTGGCTTGGTCCTGGATCGCGGCGACGACCTTCGGGTGGCAGTGCCCGGTGCTCGTGACCGCGATGCCGCTCGTGAAGTCGAGGTACTCGGTGCCGTCGGCCGTGCGTACGACACAACCGTTGCCCTCGACGACGGGCAGATCAGTGACGCTGTACCAGACCTTCGCGAGATGGTCGCTCACGACGGCTCCTTCCGACGGGAGCCTCCATCATCGCGTCTCAGCGCGACAGGATCGTCACGCTGGCGTTCGCGCCGCGACCGACGGTGTGGGCCAAGCCGACCCGCGCCCCGTCCACCTGGCGCGGGCCGGCAGTGCCCCGCAGCTGGTGCACGAGCTCCACCACCTGGCCGAGCGCGCTCGCACCGAGCGGCTCACCCTTGCTGAGCAGGCCGCCGCTCGGGTTCACGGGCTGGCGACCGCCGAGCGCCGCCGTGCCGTCGGCGAGACGAGCGGGCTGCTCGCCCCGCGCGCACAGCCCGAGCTCTTCCCACGCGAGCAGCTCTCGGGCCGCGTCGGTGTCCTGGCACTCGACCACGTGCACATCCTCGGGGCCGATGCCCGCTTCGGCGTACGCCTGCTGCGCGGCGAGCGCCGACGGCGGCGTGATGTCGGCATCGTCGATGCCGGCCATCGGAGTCGCTTCGCCGAGCACGCTGCCAGGCAGATGCGAGCGCAACACCGCGGTGCGCAGCTCGACCTGGTCGCGGCTGGCCGGCCCATCGACCCGGCGCAGCACGACGGCCGCGGCTCCCTCGTTCGGTGAGCACAGCATCCACAGGTGCAGCGGCTCGCACACCACGCGGGACGCCAGCACCTGCTCGACCGTGACGGGCTTGCGGAACATGGCGTTGGGGTTGTGCTCGCCGTGCGCGCGGTTCTTCACGCACACCTGCGCGAGGTGCTCTTTGGTGAGCCCGCTCTCGCGCATGAGGCGTTGCGCGCGCAGCGCGAAGTAGCTCGGGGTCGCGGCCAAGCCGGCTTGCTCCCGCCATGGTTCGAAGAAGCTCGACCGGATGATCCCCTTGGGCATCTTCTCGATGCCGAACACGAGCACGCAGTCGTACTGCCCGGCACGCAGCGCGCCCGCCGCGAGCTGGAGCGCGGCGGCGCCGCTCGCGCAACCCGCCTCGATGTCGACGATCGGCATGCCGGTGCGCGCGAGCGCGCCGAGCACCTTGTGCCCGGCGGCGACACCGCTGTACGCCGTGCCGCAGAACGCGGCCTGGAACGGCGGGTCGCCCGCCTCCTGCAGCGCGTCGCGCACGGCGCGCACGCCGAGCTGGGTCACCGAGACGCCGTCGAAGCGCCCGAACGGGTGGATGCCCACGCCGGCCACGACCACACGGCTCGCGGTGCTCACGGTGTCACCGGCGCGAACGCCCAGACGGCGAGCTCGGCGCCGTCGTCGTCGGTACCCACGACATCGGGAACGAGCTGCATCGGTTGGCCGAAGTCGAGGCGCGCCGGGTCGGACTCGGTGAGGCGCGTGATCACGCGCAGGCTCTCGCGGGTGAGCTCCACCACGCCGAAGCCGTAGGGCACGGGTCCGTCGTAACCAGGGGGCGCGGCCGTGACCGCCGTGAACCCCCACAACGATCCGGTGCCCGAGAGCTCGGCGCGGCTCACGTCGGTGGCACCGGTGTACGGGCAGCAATCCTGCAACGGGAAGTGGTAGCGGCCACTCGACGGCGAGAACCCACCGATCAACACCGAGGTGCCGTCGTCGCGCACCTCGTACACGTGGGGCTGCAGCGATCGGGTGGTCATGCCACCGCGCCCGACGCGCGCAACGCGGCGATCTCTTCGGCAGAGAGATCGAGCATCTCGTGCAACACCGCGTCGGTGTGCTCGCCCAGACGGGGCGCGCCGTTCGGCACGGATGCCGCCTCGCCGGCGAAGCGCGGATACGGAGCTTGTTGGCGGATCGGTCCGATCACCGGATCGTCGATCGACACGAGGTCGCCACGCGCCGCAATGTGGGCGTCGGCGAAGATCTCGCGCGCCGAGTACGCGGTGGCGACGGGCACGTCGTGCTCCACGCAACGACGTTCGATCTCGACGGCGTCGAGGGTGCGGGTCCAGTCGGCCACGAGGCCGTTGATCTCGTCGCCGCGCGCGGCACGGTCGGCGAGCTTCGCGAACCGTGGATCGGTCACGAGATCCTCACGCTCCATCGCGGCGCACAGGCGCGCGAAGTTCGCGTCGGAACCGGCGACGATGCAGATGTGCTTGCCGTCGGCGGTGGGGTAGTTGTCGAGCGGCGCGCTGTTCGCGAGGCGGTTGCCTTCGCGCTCGCGCACCACGCCCAGCCGGTCGTATGCCGCGAGCGTCCATTCCAAGATGCGCAGCACCGAGCCATAGAGCGCCGCGTCGATGACACATCCCTTGCCTCGATGCGACGGGTCTTGCCCGGCGTCCCGTCGGTACAACGCGGCGACTGCGGCGTGCGCCGCGAACACTCCCGTGAGGTAATCGGAGATCGTCACCCCCACGCGCAGCGGCGGTCGGTCTGGGTAGCCGGTGAGGTGCATGAGACCGCCGAACCCGATGCCGACGCGGTCGAGACCACCTCGGAAGCGGTTGGGGCCGTCCTGGCCGAACATGGAGATGCGCACCACCACGAGTCTCGGGTCGAGGTCGGCGGGCGCCACGTTCCACTTCTCGAGCGTGCCCGGGCGGAAGTTCTCCACGACCACGTCGGCAGTGGCGGCGAGACGCCGGAACACGTCCTGGCCGTCGGGCTTGCGCAGATCGAGCGCCACGCTGCGCCGGCCGCGTCCCTCCACCGCCCAGAACAAGGAGTACGGGTCGCCGCCCCCCTCCGGCGCCACGAACGGTCCGATCTCGCGCATGAAGTCGCCGGTGCCCGGCTGTTCGATCTTGATGACGTCGGCGCCCATCTCGCCGAGCAGACCGGCGCAGAACGGCGCGGCGATGCGCGTGCCGAGGTCGAGGACGCGCAGTCCGGCG
This sequence comes from Acidimicrobiia bacterium, assembly GCA_017882905.1. Lineage (GTDB taxonomy): Bacteria > Actinomycetota > Acidimicrobiia > IMCC26256 > PALSA-610 > Chersky-683. The sequence continues at coordinate 21,707 of JADGOO010000011.1, forward strand.
AGTGGCTGCGTCACGCGCCCGCCTGCTCGCGCTTCACGGCGTCCATGCCGCCGGCCTTGCGTGCCTCCACCTTGCCCAGTGCCGTGGGCGTGTTGCTCACGAACTGATGGATCATGAAGTGATAGCGCCAGCTCTCGCGCTGGCCCATCGTGTCGACCATGTTGTTGATGCTCGCCTTGATCGCCTCGGCCGTGACGGGCGGCACGAGCGCGACCTCGTCGGCCATCGCACGCGCTTCGCTTGCGAGATCGGCGCGCGCCACGACCCGATTCACCATCCCGAGCCGTTCGGCTTCGTGCGCGTCGAGCGTGCGCGCGCACAACAGCAGCTCCTTGGCCTTGCGCGGTCCGAGCTCCCACGGCTCCACGAGCAGCTCCACACCAACGCCACTCATGCGTGCCACCGGGTTCGAGAAGCGCGCGTCGTCGGCCGCGACGATGAGGTCGCACATGCACGCCAGCATCAGACCGGCTGCGCTGCACGTGCCCTGCACGGCGGCGATCGTGGGCTTGCGGAAGTCGCGGATGCGCACGAGCTTGTCCCAGTACATGACCTGTTCGTGATGGAGCTTGCCCTCCGGCGTGTCGCGCTGGGCAGCCCAGTGCTCCTCGCCGGCGAGGATCTCCTTGAGGTCGTGCCCGGCGCTGAAGTGCTTGCCGTCGGCCGCGAGCACCACCACGCGCACCTCGGCGTCGGCGTCGGCCGCATCGAACGCCCCGTCGAGCTCGGTGATCATCTGCGAGCTCTGCGCGTTGGCGGCGTTGGGTCGGGACAACGTGATCGTCGCCACCGGCCCGTCGACCTCGTAACGGATGGTCTCGAACGCAGGCACCATGGCTCCCGAGTTAGCACTCGACTGACACGAGTGTCAGCGAATCTAGTGGTAGAGATGTACGGCAATCTCACCTCGGGGACGTAGGAGCCGAAGGAGGAGGTTGTGGCCGAGATCGATCGGACTCCGGAGCTCGGACCCGCGGCGCGCGCGGTCGGCACGCTGCTCGCGCCCGTGGTCGCGTGCCTGCGCGACGACGCCGAGGGCTACGGCGTACTCGTGGAGCAGGCCATCGACGACGGCGTGGTAGCCGACGTGGTGCGGGCGGCTCCGAAGGTGGCGCGCGTCTATCTGCGGCTCGCGCCACCCCCCGGCGGCGCGCGCACGATCGTCGACTCGTACGACAGTGCGGCCACCGAGCGGTTCAACGACACCGACATCGTGCACCTCGGTCACGGCTGTCTCCATGTGGCCACGGCGATGGACCGCGTGCCGGCGCCGCTCGCCGAGATGGCCCGCGACGTGTTCGCCCGCGAAGCACTCGACCACGGTGAGGTGCACGCCCTCGAAGGCGCGGTCGCCTCGGTGTGGTGGGCGGCCTACCTGTCGGCGCGATTGCGCGGCGTCGACCCAATCGAAGAAGCCGCGGCCGTCTGTAGGTACGCCGCCCGCGTCGCGTAACTCTGCGGCGGCCGGTTACCGCGGTTCGCGGGGGAGGCCGAGGGTGCGCTCGCCGATGACGTTGCGCTGGATCTCGTTCGTGCCGGCCCAGATGCTGCTCGCCTGGTAGTAGAGCCACGAACGCTGCCATTGGCCGTCGCCCGGGTTGTGCTCGGCGCCGCGCCACAACGGAGCGGCTTCACCGATCACTGCCATCACGGTGTCGTGGAGTCGTTTGCTCATCTCGCTCCACCACAGCTTGTTGATGCTGCCGACCGGACCGGGATCGGCGCCACGCGACGTGCGTGAGATTGCGCGCCAGTTGTGGAGCTGGAAGATGCGCAGCTCGGTGAACGCCTGCGCGAGTCGGGGCGCGAGGCGCGGATCGTCGAGCGCGCCGCGCTCCAACGCGAGGCGCCACAGCTCGTCAAGCAGCTGCGAGTGCACCACGAGCTGGCGCGGGTTCACGCCGCGCTCGTGGGTGAGCGTCGAGTTGGCGATGCGCCAACCTTCGTTGACCGGGCCGACGATGCGCTCGTCGGGCACGAAGACGTCGGTGAGGAAGACCTCGTTGAACTCCGACTCGTCGGTGATCTGGCGCAACGGTCGTACCTCGACGCCCGGGTCGCGCATGTCGATGATGCAGTACGAGATACCGGTCTGTGGCTTCGAGTCGGGGTCGGTGCGCGCCAGGCACGCTCCGAAGTCGGCGAACTGCGCGTAGCTGGTCCAGACCTTCTGACCGTTGAGCAGCCAGCCGCCGTCGACGCGGGTCGCTCGTGTGCGCAACGAGGCGAGGTCGCTCCCAGCGCCTGGTTCGGAGAAGAGCTGGCACCAGATCTCGTCGGCGGCCAGGATGCGCGGGAGGTAGCGCGCCTTTTGCTCGGGTGTCCCGTGGGCGAGCACGGTGGGCCCCAGCAAGTTCACGCCGATGCGGCCCACGAGCTCGGGCGCGCGGGCCCGAGCGAGCTCCTCGGTCACGATGTAGTGCTCGATCGGTCCGGCGCCGCGGCCGCCGTACTCCTCGGGCCACGCCACGCCCACCCAACGCCCGCTTGCGAGCCGGGCCTGCCACAGGCGTCCGAACGCCACCTCGTCGCCGAGGTCGTCGAAGCGCGGGGGGAGGCCCACGCCGTACTCCCACGGAAGGTTCGCGGTGAGCCAGGCGCGGCAGTCGTCGCGCAGCGTCTGTTCGTCGGTCGTCGGAGCGAGGTCCATCGGAAGCGTTGGCGCTTTCTTCCTCCCCGGCGACCGAATGGCGTCGTGTGGGAGGACCAGTGCGCGTCAGCCGCGCTCGTCGATCGGGAGGTACTTGCGCTGCGTGGGGCCGGTGTAGATCTGGCGCGGCCGACCGATCTTCGTCTTCGTGCTCTCGCTCTGCTCTTTCCAGTGCGCAATCCACCCGGGGAGGCGGCCCAATGCGAACAGCACCGTGAACATGTTCGTGGGGAAGCCCATCGCCCGGTAGATCAGGCCCGAGTAGAAGTCGACGTTCGGGTACAGCTTGCGCTCGATGAAGTAGTCGTCGGAGAGCGCAACGCCTTCGAGCTCCTGTGCGATGTCGAGGAGGTCGTCGCGGCGGTTGAGCTCCTTCAGCACGTTGTCGGCGGTGTCCTTCAAGATCCGGGCCCGCGGGTCGTAGTTCTTGTAGACACGGTGACCGAAGCCCCACAGACGGAAGTTGTCCTTCGGGTCCTTGGCGCGCGCCACGGCCTTGTTCACGTCGCCGCCATCGGCTTGGATCGCTTCGAGCGTCTCGATCACCTGCTGGTTGGCGCCGCCGTGGAGTGGGCCCCACAGCGCGTTGATGCCCGATGAGATCGACG
>JADGOO010000101.1 GCA_017882905.1 Acidimicrobiia bacterium
GAGACAGACACAAGCAGGACCGCACAGAGCGAGCCGCGCTCTGTCTCGCGAGGTTGGCGTCACCCCGCGTCGCTGGTCGCGACGCTCTGGTCTCGCGTCGCTATGCGTGTCGGAGGGGGGACTTGAACCCCCATGCCCTTGCGGGCACCAGGCCCTCAACCTGGCGCGTCTGCCTATTCCGCCACTCCGACGTGGCTGCCCATCACGTGGGCAGAGCGGTCAATATACCAATCACTGCGGCGGCGGCTTCACGCCGAGCTCCACGGCTCGTTCCTCGGCGAAGTGGCATGCCACGGGATGGCCCTGACCTCGGTCGATGAGGGCGGGTTCCTCGTTGGCGCAGATGTCTTGGGCCTTCCAGCAGCGCGTGCGGAAGCGGCAGCCCGACGGCGGGCTCGCAGGGCTCGGCACGTCGCCTTCGAGCACGATGCGGCTCGCCTTGCGGGCCCGCTCCAGGATCGGGTCGGGCACCGGCACGGCCGAGATGAGCGCCTGCGTGTACGGGTGGCCGGCGTGCTCGTAGATGTCGTTCGCGGGGCCGGTCTCCACGATCTTGCCGAGGTACATCACCGCAACCGAGTCGGAGATGTGGCGCACCACCGACAGGTCGTGGGCGATGAACATGTACGCGAGCCCGAGCTCTTCCTGCAGCTCTTCGAGCAGGTTCACCACACCGGCCTGGATCGACACGTCGAGCGCCGACACGGGCTCGTCGAGCACGAGCAGATCGGGGCTCAGCGCGAGTGCGCGCGCGATGCCGATGCGTTGACGTTGCCCACCGGAGAACTCGTGCGGGAAGCGGTTGATGTGCTCGGGGTTGAGGCCCACGAGCTCCATCAGATCCTTGATGCGCGCTACGCCGCTCGTGCGGTACGCGCCGTGGATCTTCAACGGCTCGGCGATGATCGTCTGCACCGTCATGCGCGGGTTGAGCGACGCGTACGGATCTTGGAAGACGAACTGGATCTTGCCGCGCAGGTGGCGCATCTCGCGCTCGGGGATGTCGAGGATCTCCTGGCCGCGGTAGCGCACCGAACCCGACGTGGCCGGGATCAGCCGCATGATCAGGCGTCCGGTGGTCGACTTGCCGCAGCCCGACTCCCCCACCAAGCCGAGCGTCTCGCCGGCGCGCACTGCGAAGTTCACGCCCGACACGGCCTGCACCGAACCGATCTGGTGGCGGAACACGCCGGCGCGGATCGGGAACTCCTTCACGAGATCGGTCGCTTCGAGGATCAGGGGCGACTCGCTGCCGCTCGATGCCATCGCGTCGTTCGACGTGGCCGTCATCCCGCGGTCTCCTTTGCCGCCTCGATCTCCTCGGCGCGGATGCACGCGGTGCGATGATCGAAGCCGAGCTCACGCAGATCGGGCACGACCGTGTCGCACACGTTGTGCTTGGCGTACGGACAACGCGGGTTGAACGCGCAGCCGGGCGGCAAGAAGATCAGCGAGGGCGGTTGGCCTTTGATGCGGTGCAGCCGCTCGTTGCCGGCGCGACGATCGAGGCGCGGCAACGACGAGAGCAACCCCATCGTGTAGGGGTGGTTCGATCGATAGAAGATCGTCTCGATGTCGCCCATCTCGACCTGGCGCCCGGCGTACATCACCATCACGCGCTCGGCCACGCCCGCCACCACACCGAGGTCGTGGGTGATCAACATGATCGACGACGACGTGCGCTCACGGATGCGTTCGAGCACCTCGAGCACCTGGGCCTGGATCGTCACGTCGAGCGCGGTCGTAGGCTCGTCGGCGATCAACACGTCGGGCTCGTTGGCGATCGACATGGCGATCATCGCTCGCTGGCGCATTCCGCCGGAGAACTCGTGCGGGTACTGGTCGACGCGCGCCGCCGGGTTGGGGATGCCCACGAGCTCGAGCAGCTCGACCGCTCGTTCGCGCAGCTGCTTGCGCGACATGTCTTTGTGGGTGGCGATCGCCTCGCTGATCTGATCGCCGACCTTGAAGACGGGGTTGAGGGCGGCGAGCGCGTCTTGGAAGATCATCGCGATCTTGGCGCCGCGAACCTTCTGCATCACCCGCTCGGGTTGACCCACGAGCTCTTCGCCGCGAAAGCGGATGCTGCCGGTGATCTGCGCGTACTTCGGCAACAGGCCGAGGATCGCCATCGACGTGACGCTCTTGCCGGAACCGGATTCGCCCACGATGCCGAGCGTCTCGTCGGCGTGCAGGTCGAACGACATGTTCTCGACCGCGTTCACGAGCCCGTCGTCGGTCGGGAATCGCACCGTGAGGCCGCGCACCGACAACAGCGCCGCATCGTTGCGCTCGCGCACCGGGTGCTGGTGCTCCTCGGTGAGCTCGGCCGGGATGATCGGATTGGGGTCGCTCACGCCCACCTCATGGCGATCATGTGGAGTGCTTCGCCTGCGGGTCGAAGGCGTCGCGGAGACCATCACCGAGGAAGTTGACGCAGAGCACCACGATCAGCAACATCATGCCGGGGAACAACAGCAAGTGCATCTTGCTCGTGTCGTTCACCGCGCCCTCGTTGTCGGAGAGCATCAGACCCCACGACGTCTTCGGCGGTTGGATGCCGAACCCGAGGAACGTGAGCGTAGATTCGGTGACGATCGCGCCGGCCACCGACAGGGTGAGGTTCACCATGATCGGCCCGATCATGTTCGGCAGGATGTGGCGCACGATGATGCGCGGCCCGGACGCGCCGCTGGCGCGTGCGGCTTCGACGAACTCCTTCTCCTTCAGCGACAGCACCTGGCCGCGCGTGACACGCGCGATGTACGTCCAGCCCAACGCGGCGAGCACGAAGATGATCACCGTGTCGGTGTGGCCGAAGTACTGGAGCATGACGGCGAGCACCGCGAGCTGCGGCACCACCAAGAAGCCGTCGGTGATCGCGCTCAAGATGCGGTCGATGAAGCGCCCGTAGTAGCCGGCGGCCGAGCCCATCATCACGCCGAGGATCGTGGAGAGCAGTGCGACTGCGAAGCCGATCTTCAGCGAGATCTGGCCCGCGTGCAGGATCACGCTGAACTGGTCCTTGCCCTGCTCGTTGGTACCCATCCAGTGGTGCCACGACGGGCCTTTCACCACACCGAGCAGCGAGAGGTCGAGCTTGTTGATGTCGTAGGGAGCCACCCAGTCGGCGAAGAAGCACGCGAACGACAGCACCACGAGCACGACGAGGGAGATCACCGCGAGCCGGTGGCGAAAGAAGCGCCGCCGGAACAGCTGCCATTGCGTGCGCGGGACAGCTTCGGCGCCGGCGACGAGCTCGACCTCGACGTTCTCGGTCGGCTCGATGACCTCTCCGATGGTCATCCGAGCCGGATCCGTGGGTCGAGCACGCCATAGAAGATATCGGCGAGCAGGTTCGCGGTGATGAGGATGATCGCGGTGAGCAACACCCAGCCGAGCAGCGCAGGCGCGTCACCGGCGTTGAGCGATTGGAGGAAGTACCGCCCCATCCCAGGTATGGCGAAGATCTGCTCGGTGATGATCAGACCACCGAACAGCGCCGCGGTATCGAGCGCCATCACCGTGACAAGCGGGATCAGGGCGTTGCGGAATGCATGCTTGAAGATCACCCGGCGGCGCGGCAGGCCCTTCGCGCGCGCGGTGCGCACGTAGTCGGCGCCCAGGACATCGAGCATGGCCGCACGCTCGAAGCGGCTCCACGCCGCAACGCTCTGCACCACCAAAGTGGCGACCGGTAGCGCTAAGTGCCGCACGTAGTCGAGGTTGAAGATCCCCGACTGGCCGCTGCTGTGCAACCCGATCGAATAGAAGATCGGCTGGCTCAGGTTCCAGTGCGTCTTGGGGAACGTCACCAACAAGACGATGGCCATGAGCCCGAACCAAAAGGGCGGCATGGCGATGCCGAGGTACGACAGGCCGGTGAACGTGTAGTCACCGATCGAGTACTGCCGGACGGCTGAGTACACGCCCACGCCGATCGCGATCAACGCGGAGATCAGCGTGCCCCACACGACGAGGTGGATCGTGGTGCCGAGATGGTGGATGAGGTCGCCCCACACCGCGTTGTTGGTGCGGTCGCTCACCCCGAGGTTGCCGCGGATGGCTTTGGTGAACCACTTGAACCACTGCACGTAGATCGGCTTGTCGAGCCCGAGCCGATGACGCTGCACCGGCAAGATCGACGCCGAGTTGTGCTGCCCGCGGTACTTCTGCAACGGGTCGAACGCCAGGCGCAGGCCCCAGAAGGTCACAAACGAGACCACGATCAGCACCGGGATCGAGTACAGGATCCGACGAGCGATGTACGTCAGCATGTTCAGCGCCCCCGAAAGCGGTAGTGGGCCCGACCCTGAGGCCGGGCCCACCATTCGCTCACTCTCGATGGATCAGGTGCAGGAGCCGCCGGTGCAGCCCCACTCGTTGGCGTTCCAGAAGGCGCCGAGGATGGCGTGGTCGCCTACCGGACCTACGAGCTTCTTGCTCCAGATCACGATGTCGGGCAGCGGGTCGAGCGGCAACGACGCCACGTCGGCGGCCAGGATGTCGTCGGCCGACTTGGCCGCGGCTGCCTGAGCGCTCGGGTCGAGCGAGTTGTCGACGATCTGCAACTGCGTGTCGGCAGTCTTGCTGCTGTAGTGCTGCCAGTTCTGTCCCGTGTTGCTGTTCGCAGAGCTCGGGATGTTCTTCGTGCAGAACTGTGCGCAGAGACCGGGCACGATCGACGTCACCTGCTGTGCGTACAGGGCGATGTCGAAGTTTCCGGCCGGGCCGTCCTTACCGAACAGGTCGGCTGCGGTACGGAAGTTGAGCTTCAGGTCGAAGCCGGCGCCCTTGAGCTCCTGCTGGAGCGCTTCGGCGGTCAGCTGACGACGCTTGTTGCCCTGCGTCGTCTTCAGCTCGAAGCTCGCCTTCTTGCCCGCCTTGGCCCAGATGCCGTCGGAGCCCTTGGCCCAGCCGTCACCGGTCATCAGCGAGGTGACCTTGGCCAGGTCGAGCTTGTACTTCGAGAAGGCCTGCTGGTCGGAGAAGTCGGTGAGCACGTAGGGGTTCAGCGAGTTCACCGCCGAGTTGACACCGACCTTGCCGAAGAGCTGCTTCACGATCGCGTCACGGTCGATCGCGTAGGCGAGTGCCTGGCGAACGGCCAATGACTGGAACGGGAAGTGCGTGTTCTGGATCCACAGTGCCTCGACCGCACCGGTCTTGGCGCTGGCCAACGTGTTGGCGTTGGGGATACCCGCACCCATGGCGTCGATCACGTCGAGCTGCGGCTGCGGGTAGATCAACTGGACCTGGCCCGACTTGAAGGCCTGGAACTCAGCCGCCGTGTCGGCCTCGAACTTGAAGATCACCTTGGTGAGCTTCGGCTTGTCGCCCCAGTACTTCGGGTTCGGCGTGAGGGTGATGTTGTCGCCCTTGGTCCACGAAGCGAACCAGGGACCACCCGACCACGTGTAGCCGTTCTTCATGGCCGCGTCGCGGTCCTTGCCCTTCAGCAGGTGCGACGGCATGATGCCGTAACCCGAACCGAAGAGCGACTGCCAGCCGGAGTACGGCGTCTTGTAGGTGACCACGGGCGATGCTTCGTTGGTGCAGTCGACCTTGGCGATGTCGTTGTAGCCGGTGGGGTCGTAGATGTCCTTGCCGTGCGCGATCTGGTCCCAGGTGTAGGCGAAGTCGTCGCACGTGACGGCGACGCCGTCGGACCACACCGCCTTGGGGCTGATCTTGTAGGTCACGGTCTCGGTCGGCGTGGCCACGAACGTGGGCGCGCCGTCGAGCAACGGGCTGGGCTCGTACTTGTAGGTGCCGTCGGCCTGCTTCGCCGGCGTCATCGCTGTGGGCATGGTGGCCACGTTCGCCATCCAGTAACCCCAGCTGGAACCGCCACAGCTACCGACCCAGTCGAAGCAGTCGGGCTCCTGTTCGGCCCCGATGGTGAGGATGCCGCCCGTGGGCACGACCGCCGCAGCTGTGGAGGGAGTCCCCGCACCGCCTGAGGTCGTGCTCTTGCCGCCACTACTGCTACTGCCACAGGCCGCGGCTGTCATGGCAAGGACTGCCATCCCAGCCACGACGCGCAGCGACAGCTTGCGCTTGCTAGTCAACTTCGAGACCTCCCCGTCTCACGTGCGGTGACACCAAATGCAGGCCGGCCATGGGACTCGACCTCGAGATGTGCAAGGACCTGGCGCCCGGCCTCATTGGAGCCGGATCGCCAGAAGGATGGTGGTGAAGGTGAAGACGAGGGCTGCGATCACCGTGAGGCGATCGAGGTTCTTCTCCACCACGGTGGACCCAGCCATCGAGCCGCCGACGTTGCCGCCGAACATGTCGGAGAGGCCTCCGCCTCGACCGGCGTGCAGCAGCACGAACAGGATCAGGAACAGCGACGCCACGAGATGCACGACGATGATGACCACGTTCACGCTGGGGCTGGCTCCTCAGGTTCCTGGGACCCTCCGGTTCATCGACCGGAGGGCGCGGCGAATATAACCCGGCTCATCGCGCAATGTTGGTCGCGACCGGGAGTTTCGACCGGAATGGATCTTCCTGACTGCGCTTCAGATCGGAATGAGCGTTCCGTGACGGGGCGCTCAGTGGCCAAACTGGACGATCCGGGCAAAGTCGTCGGCTTCGAGTGACGCGCCCCCCACGAGGGCGCCGTCGATCTGCGGCATCGCCATGAGCTCGGCGATGTTGCCCGGCTTCACGCTCCCGCCGTAGAGGATCCGCAGGCCGTCGGCGACGTCGCCTGCGATCTCGCGCACTGTGGAGCGGATCACCCCGATCGTGGCGTCGGCATCGGCGGGCGTGGCGTTGCGACCCGTCCCGATCGCCCAGATCGGCTCGTAGGCGACCACGCACGCCGCCACGTCGTCGGACTTGAGGCCGGCGCACGCCGCGCGCAGCTGGCCCGACACCTTGGCGTCGGTGCCGCCCGCCTCGTGTTCCTCCAACGTCTCCCCCACGCACAGGATCGGCGTCATGCCCTGGCCGAGCACGGCCCGCACTTTCTTGGCGACCATGTCGTCGGTCTCGCCGAAGACCTCACGACGCTCAGAGTGCCCCACGATCACATAGCGAACGTTGAGCTTCGCGAGCATCACCGCGCTCACCTCACCGGTGAAGGCGCCCTGCGCTTCCCAGTAGCAGTTCTGCGCACCGAGCTGGATGTGCATGCGGTCGCTCTCGATCACCGTCTGCACGGAGCGCAGGTCGGTGAACGGCGGGCACACCACCACGTCGGCGCGGTCGTAGTCGTCGCGCTCGAGCCGGTACCCCAGCTTCTGCACGAGCTGGATCGCCTCGAAGTGGTTGTGGTGCATCTTCCAGTTGCCGGCGATCATCGGCTTGCGGGCCGGTGCGGCCATCGGATCACGCTCTCCTTCGCGCCGCGGCTTCCCGCAGCGCCTTCAATCCGGGCAGGTCACCTTGCTCGATCAGCTCGAGCGACGCGCCGCCGCCCGTGCTCACATGATCGATGCGATTCGCAAGACCGAACGCGGCAACGGCCGCCGCGCTGTCGCCGCCACCGACCACCGTGAAACCGCCACACTCGGCGATCGCTTCTGCGACCGTGCGCGTGCCCATGGCGAACGGCGCCATCTCGAACACGCCCATCGGTCCGTTCCAGAGCACCATGCGCGCGTCGGCGATCACGTCGGAGAACGTGCCTGCGGTCTCGGGCCCGATGTCGAGCCCCTTCCAACCGTCGGGGATGCCCCCCGCGCCCACATGACGCGTGCTCGCGTCAGGTTCCATCGCCTGCGCGATCACCACGTCGGTGGGGACCAAGATGTGACCCGTGGCGAGCAGCGCGCGGCACCGCTCCACGAAGTCGGGCTCCACGAGGCTGTCGCCGATCGCGAGGCCCTGCGCAGCATGGAACGTGAACGCCATCGCGCCACCCACGAGGATCGTGTCGCAATGGTCGAGCAGCGCCTCGATCACACCGAGCTTGTCGCTCACCTTCGCGCCACCGAGCACCGCCACGAACGGGTGCTGCGGACGTTCCAACATGCCGCCGAGCACCTCGACCTCGCGTTGGAGCAACCGCCCGGCCGCGCTCGGTAGCACCGCAGGCGGGCCGACGATCGAGGCGTGCGCGCGGTGCGCGGCACCGAACGCGTCGTTCACGTACACGTCGGCAAGCTCCGACAGCTCGGTGCAGAAGTCGGGGTCGCAGGCCTTCTCACCAGGGTTGAAGCGCAGGTTCTCGAGCAGCATCACCTCGCCCGGCGCGAGTGACGCCGCACGCGCCTGCGCCTCGAAGCCCGTGACCTCGGGTGCGAGGCCGACCTCGGTGTGCAGGAGCTCGCTCAAGCGCCTCGCCACCGGCGCCAGCGACAGCTTCGCATCGAACGGCGCGCCGGCAACCGGCTTCGGACGACCCAGGTGTGAGCAGGCCACGATCGAGCAGTGGTGCTCGCGCAACCACTCGATCGTGGGCAGCGCGGCACGGATGCGCAGATCGTCGCTGATCACACCGTCGTGCAACGGCACGTTGAAATCGGCGCGCAGCAGCACGCGCGTGCCGCGCCGCAACGGCAGATCCTCGAGCTGGGGGATGTCGGTGATGCCCACGAGCGAATCGCGGGTTACTTGGAGCCGATGAACTCGATGAGGTCGATCAGCCGGTTCGAGTAGCCCCATTCGTTGTCGTACCAGCCGAGCACCTTCACCATCCGGCCGTGCGCCATCGTGTCGAGCGAGGAGTAGATGCAGCTCGACGGGTCGTGCACGATGTCGGCCGACACGAGCGGCTCGTCGCTGAACTTCAACACGCCGCGGTACGACGCGTCGGCCGCCGCCGCCGCGAACGCTTCGTTGATCGACTCGACGGTGACGTCCTTGCTGAGGATTGCCACCAGGTCGGTGATCGAACCGGTGGCGGTGGGCACGCGCAGCGACATGCCGTCGAGCTTGCCCTTCAGGTGCGGCATCACTTGCCCGATCGCACGTGCCGCGCCCGTGGTGTTGGGGATGATCGACAGCGCGGCGGCGCGCATGCGGCGCAAGTCGGGCTTGCCGGAACGGCTGGCCACGGCCTGGTCCTGGAGCTGCTGGTCGCTCGTGTACGCGTGCACCGTGTTGATCAAGCTCTGCTCCACGCCGAAGGCGTCGTCGAGCACCTTCACCATCGGCGCGAGGCAGTTGGTGGTGCAGCTCGCGTTGGAGATCACGGTGTGCTTGGCGGCGTCGAAGATGGAGTCGTTGACGCCCATGCAGATCATGGCGTCGGCATCGCCCGACGGAGCGGAGATGATCACGCGCTTGGCGCCGCCGGTGAGATGCGCGGCCGCC
>JADGOO010000102.1 GCA_017882905.1 Acidimicrobiia bacterium
ACCCGCCTGGTGATCGCGTCGGCGGAACGTCGTTTGCTGCTCGAAGCGTCCCGCAATTCTGCGCGACAGCACCGAACCGCCTGAGGGTCTCGGACCCACCTAACGCCGCCATGGACTCTGGCGCGGCCTCGACGATGCATGTCGAAGCTGGCCATCGCCTTGATCCAGTCCAAAGACCCGACCACCGTTGGGCTGACACTTGTGACGTTCGACGACCCGAAAGCGCCGTCCCACAACATCCAGGCCGTGCTGCTCGCACCACACGTCATCACGATCAAGAACGTCGAAGACCGTCGTGACCGCCGGTGCAATCACCGCAGCGCAGATCTGCAAGGGCATCCAAGCGGCCTGTACCGCTGCCGGCGTGAAGGCCCGCGTCGGAATTCCCAGGTTTGTCGCCACGCTCGCCCTGTTCCTCGCTTGGCAGGGCGCGCTGCTCTTCGTCCTCAACTCCCAGCCCATTGCTGTCAGCAACTCACCAAGACGTCGTGGGGCCGCCACCTGATGGCAATCGGCGGCAATGTCGAGGCCGCGCAGCGCGCTGGCATCGACGTGGTCAAGATCAAGGTGACCGCCTTTACGCTGTGCTCCTCGTTTGCGGCGCTCGGCGGCATCTTCCTCGCGTCGGAAACGGGCGGCGTTCAACTCGACCTCGGCGCCGGCTACATCCTGCTCTTCGCCGTCGCGGCGGCGGTGATCGGGGGGACGTCGCTCTTCGGCGGACGGGGCAAGGCCCGCGACGCGATCATCGGCGCCCTTGTCATCGTCATCATCCCGAACGGCATCGGACTCAAGCCGAGCCTGCCGGCGCAGTACAACAACGTCATCACGGGAGCGGTCCTGCTGCTCGCGGCGTCCGTCGACGCAGTGTCCCGCCGTCGATCTGCCGCCCACCGTTAACCCGTCGTCAGCGCCGGGTCTCGCAAGCGAACTACCGCACGCATCTGCAACCGAATGCACCGCCGTTGACCCGTCCCGCTACCCTCACCGGCCGATGCTGCGCCTGGTGTTGCCGAAGGGCTCCCTCGAGCGAGCCACCCTGGAGCTCTTCGACCACGCCGATCTGGCGGTGAGCCGGGCGTCCGACGTCGACTACAAGGCCACGATCGACGATCCGCGGGTCGACGACGTGCGGATCCTGCGGCCCCAGGAGATCCCGCGCTATGTGGCCGATGGCCTCTTCGACCTGGGCATCGCCGGGCGCGACTGCGTCGAGGAGGCGGGCGCCGACGTGGTCACGCTGGCCCAGCTCAACTACTCGAAGGCCACGGCACGCCCCACGATGATCGTGCTCGCGGTGGCCGCGGGCTCGCCGTGGGCGGCACCGTCGGACCTGCCCGCGGGTGTTCGGGTCCACACCGAGTTCCCGAACCTGGCTCGCCGCTTCCTCGAGGAGCACGGTGTCGATGCGCGGGTCACGTACTCCTACGGGGCGACCGAGGCCAAGGTGCCCGAGATCGCCGATGCCGTGGTGGAGCTCACCGAGACGGGTCGAGCGCTGCGCGCCGCCGGGCTGAAGATCATCGCGACGGTGCTCACGAGCTACACGGAGCTGATCGCCAACCGCACCGCGTACGAAGACCCGACGAAGCGGCGCGCCATGGAGCAGATCCAAGTGCTGCTCGCCGGAGTGCTCGACGCGCGCGGCCGTGTGCTCGTGAAGCTCAACGTCGAGTCGGCCAACCTCGACACGGTGATCGGTCTGCTCCCGGCCCTGAAGTCGCCCACGGTCTCCAAGCTCTCGGGCGAAGACGGTTACGCGGTGGAGACCGTGGTGTCGAAGAGCGGCATCAACACCTTGATCCCCGACCTCATCGACGCGGGCGCCACCGGCATCATCGAGCTGCCGATCAGCAAGATCATCCCGTGACCGGACGGGTCGTCGCCTTCGACCCCCAGGCCGGCCTCGGCGAGATCGCGGCCGACGACGGCACCCGCTTCCCGTTCCACTGCACGCAGATCGCCGACGGGACGCGCTCCATCGACGTGGGTGCCGACGTGACGTTCGCGACGATGGCCGGGCCCCTCGGCCGCTGGGAAGCGAGCGCGATCAGCCGGCGCTGAGCGCTTCGGCGCGCCGGCTGAGCTGCTGCACGACGAGGATCGCCGTCACCGCCGCGACGGCGAGCAGCGCGAACGACACGGCGAACACGCCCCGCGCCGTCTTGTAGTCGTGCAAGAAGCTGGAGACGGTCTTGTTGTTGCTGTCGGGATCGATCGCGCCGGCGATCACGCGCACCAAGAACTGCAGGCACCACAGCGTCCACCAGCTGTAGAGCAAGGTGCGGCCCGATGCGGCCCGGGCCGATGCGGCGTCGGCCTCGGCCGGAGCGGCTGGTTCCGTGGCCGTCCAGGCATCGTTGGCGTAGCGCGCCGGGATGATGAAGTTGGCGATCGGGATGAACCAGCCGACCGCGGCCATCGTGAGCGACCCGCCGTGCCAGCGGTTCGTCCGGCTCAGGTTGCTGACGAGGCGGTGGAACCAGATCACGAAGACCACCCCGGCCACGATGATCGAGATCACCACGAGACGGTTCGCGCTGTTCGCCCGGTTCTCGGCGCTCTGCAGCGAGGCGACGCGGGCCAGTGTGAGTGCGGCGGGTCCGTCGTGCAGCAGCGCCGCCGTCTTCGACCGCAGGCTCAGCTCGCGCACCAGCGCGAGCACCGCGCACAGACCGCTGAGCGCGAGGAGCACGCTCGTGATCGCGCTGAGTCCGGCGAGCGCCTGCGGCGGGCCGGTCGTGGGCGCCGCGGCGGGTGGTGCCCAACTGGGCGCGGGAGGACCGGGGGGCGGGGGAGGAGCCTGCGGCGGCGACGAGGCCGGCGAGGCGCCAGGATCGCTCGGTACACCGCCTTGCGGCGGTTCACCCCAGGTCATGGTCCCCAGTCTGGCCAACCGCGGCCCGCCAGGCGCGGATCGGACCGGACCGGACCGGACCGGCTACTTGCCCTCGTGCTCGAGCTCGTCGGCCACCCGCACGTAGAGCATCTGGATCTGGCCGAGGGCGTCGCGCAACGTCTCCTCGTGCTCGGCGAAGCGGCTCCCGAGGCCGTCGACGAGCGCCGCCATGGCATCGATGGCCAGGCCCGCACCGACCAGGTCGGGGAGGGGCACCCGCCCCTGCTCGTCGGGCGGGGTGGCGACGCCGAGGTACACGAGCGCCAGCTCGAAGAGCTGCACGGCGTGGTTGGCGACCACATCGATCGCGGGGGTGCTGCGGATCTGGTCGTGCACCTCGCGCACGGCGGCGAGCTCTTCCTCGCTCACCGGAGGCCCCGCCGCGGCCGGCGGAGCGCCGGGTGCGCCACCCGGGTCAAGCCCGGGGCCGGGGGCGCCGTCGCGCTCGGGCTCGAGGGGGACCTCGCCGGATGGTGTCCACAGACTGCTCACGCTGGTAGCCTCATTCGCTGACAACTCAATGGGAAGTGGGACCCCGCCGACCGCGCAGCCGCGTGGGCGATCGGGCGTCCCCACCCGGCCGACGATCCAGCGGGCCCGCCCGCCAGACCACTCGAGCCCGGGTCTGCACGTGCTCGCTCCCGGTTCCGACGGCGAAAGTCGACGGTGCCAGTCGCGACGGTGTCGGGCTTTCCATCACGCTAGCCCGCCGTCGATCGCGTCGGTGGCTGACCACAAGGGAGTGATGCCGCAATCGCTGCTGAGGACGCCCGGATCAACGAACGGATTCGCGCCCGCAATGTGCGCCTCATCGGAGCCGATGGGTCGCAGCTCGGAGTGAAGACCACCCCCGAGGCACTTGCGATCGCCCGCGACGCCGGTCTGGATCTCGTCGAAGTCGCCGACAAGGCAGACCCGCCCGTCTGCAAGATCATGGACTTCGGCAAGTTCAAGTACGAGCAAGATCAAAAGCGCAAGGAATCGCGCAAGAAGACGACGAACGTCGTCATCAAGGAGATGAAGTTCCGCCCGAAGATCGATGCGCACGACTACACGACCAAGACGAAGCACGTCGAGCGCTTCTTGCAAGAGGGGTCGAAGGTCAAGCTCACGATCATGTTCCGAGGGCGCGAGATGGCGCACCCGGAGCTGGGGCGCAAGATCCTCGAGCGTGTCGCCGACCAGGTTGCCGAGTTCGCCATCGTGGAATCGGCACCCCGCCAGGACGGCCGCAACATGACCATGGTCCTCCACCCGATCAAGAAGCCCGGGGCACCCAAGAAGCCCAAGCCCACGGCGCGCAACCACGAGGCTGCTGCGCCGGCCGAAGCCGCACCACCGGCCGCAGCCGGCGAATAGCGCCCACCGCATCCCCATCACTAGGAACGTCCAATGCCGAAGATGAAGACCAACCGCAGCGCGGCCAAGCGCTTCAAGATCACCGGGACCGGCAAGATCCGCCGGCGCCAGGGCTTTCGAGCGCACCTGCTCGAGCACAAGCCCACGCGGCGAACCCGGCGCCTGGGCCGTGAGGTCACGGTCGAGGGCGGCCAGCGCAAGCACGTTCTGAAGCTGCTCGGGAAGTAGGAGGGCCAAGCGATGGCACGCGTCAAGCGATCGGTCAACTCGAAGAAGGGCCGCCGCAAGATCATGAAGGCGGCCAAGGGCTACACCGGCTCGCGGTCGCGCCACCTGCGCGCGGCCAACGAGCAGGTGATGCACTCCGGCCTGTATGCGTACCGCGACCGCCACGCGCGCAAGGCGGAGTTCCGCAAGCTCTGGATCGTGCGCATCAACGCAGCATGTCGCCAGAACGACATGAGCTACTCGGTGTTCATCGCCGGGCTCAAGGCCGCCGGTGTCGAGGTCGACCGCAAGGTCCTCGCCGACCTCGCAGTGCGTGAGCCGGCCGTGTTCGCCAAGCTCGTCGACACCGCCCGCGGGGCTGTCGCCGCGTAGGGCCGGCCCCCACGTCAGAGGTCCTCGAATGGGCGCGCTCGGCGCGCACCATCCCGAGGTCAAAGAACTCCGCCGGCTGCTCCGCGACGC
Source organism: Acidimicrobiia bacterium (assembly GCA_017882905.1). Taxonomy (GTDB): domain Bacteria; phylum Actinomycetota; class Acidimicrobiia; order IMCC26256; family PALSA-610; genus Chersky-683. The sequence goes on from JADGOO010000102.1 coordinate 4,949, forward strand.
GTCTGCTCGCCGAGCGGCCGGCTGCTGTGTGCTCGAAGGCCCACGCGTGCTCGCGGGCGCGTTCGAGCGCGGCGCGCGCATCGACGCTCTGTATGTCGGCGCCGATGCCCGTCTCGACGCGCGCGCGGTCGCGGAGCGCGTCGCGGCCGAGGCGGCCATCGAGGTGCAGGTGCTCGCCGCGGGTGTCGCGGCGCGGGTCGCCGACGTGCGCACGACGAGCGGGGTCTTGGCGACCGCGGTCGTGGCGCGCCCGCCGATGGCTGCGCTCGACGGCGGCGACTGGTGGGTCGTCGCGGCGCACGTGAGCGACCCCGGCAATCTCGGCACGATCGTGCGCGCCGCCGAAGCGGCGGGTGCGCGCGGAATCGCTATCGGGCACGGTTCGGCCGACCCGTACAATCCCAAGGTCGTGCGGGCCTCGGCCGGCGCGATCTTCGGCATCCCGATGGTGGAGGGCGACGCAGTGGTGATCCTCGAACAGCTCGCAGCGCGCGGCGTTCGCCGCGTGGGCGCGGCTGCACACGGGGGCATGCTGTTGCACGACCCGTCGCTCGACGCGGTGCTCTGCGCCCCGGTCGCGGTCGTCGTGGGCCACGAGACGCATGGTCTCGGTGACCTTCCCGTCGACGAGCTCGTGACCATCCCGATGGCCGGCGCCGCCGAATCGCTCAACGTGGCGATGGCCTCGACGGTGGTGCTGTTCGAGATCGGTCGCCGTCGCGCTCTGCCCGGAACGAGCGCCCGATGAGCGCCGACGAGCTGATCCGACGCGCCGCCGACGTGCGCGCGGTCGCGCTCGACGACGTGCGCGGCGCAGGGTCGCTCGACGGGTTGCACGATGCCGAACGGCGCGCCAAAGCCGCCCTCGCCGACGTCAAGAAGGGCATCAAGGACGTACCCGGCGACCAGCGCGCCGGCGTGGGGCAAGCCCTCGGCGCGGCCGAGGCGGCGGTGCGCGACGCGGCCGAAGCCCGGCGCAGCGACCTCGAAGCCGCCGCGCGTTCGGGGGCGGCCGAGCGCGAGCGCCTCGATCTGAGCTCGCTGGGCCGCGACTACCGCCGCGGCCACCTTCACCCCGTCACCCAAACATGGCGGGCGCTCGAAGACATCTTCGTGGGCCTCGGTTACTCGGTGTTCTACGGCCCCGAGGTCGAAGACGACTGGCACAACTTCGAGGCGCTCAACTTCCCGCCCGGCCATCCGGCTCGCGCGATGCAAGACACGCTCTACGTGGATCTCGGCGAACCCGAACAGGTGATGCTGCGCACGCACACGTCGCCGATGCAGATCCGCCTGATGGAGACGCAACCGCTTCCCATCTACGCCGTGATCCCGGGCCGCACGTTCCGTCGCGACACGATGGACGCGCGTCACTCGCCTGTGTTTCACCAGATCGAGTGCCTCGTGATCGACAAGGGCATCACGCTCGGTCATCTCTTCGGAACGATCGACGTGTTCTTCCGAGCGCTGTTCGGCGATGTGGAAGCGCGCTTCTTGCCGAGCTTCTTCCCGTTCACCGAGCCGTCGGCCGAGCTGGCCACGAGCTGCCCGTTCTGTCACAAGGCGGGGTGTCGCGTCTGCTCGCAGACGGGTTGGATCGAGCTGGGCGGCTGCGGCATGGTCGATCCCAACGTGTTCGCCGCGTGCGGCATCGACTCCGAGGAGTACAGCGGCTTCGCCTTCGGGTTCGGCATCGATCGGATCCCCTTGCTCGTGAACCAGGTTCCCGATCTCAAGACCCTGCTCTGGGACAACGACGTTCGCTTCTTGGAGCAGCTCTGATGCGCGCGCCGCTCTCGTGGATCCGCGAGTTCGTTCCCGCGCTCGACGCCCCGGTGGCCGAGATCGCCGATGCCCTCAACCAGCTCGGTCTGGAGGTGGAGGAGATCGACGCGCCCGGCGCCGAGATCACGGGCGTGGTCGTGGCGCGCATCCTCGACGTGGTCGCGCACCCCGACGCCGACAAGATCCGTCTCGCCGACGTGGAGTTCGGTGATGGGCAGCTGCGCGTGGTGTGTGGCGCCCCCAACATCGAGCCGGGCATGGTGGTGCCGTTCGCGCGCGTCGGCGCGCAGCTCCCTGGTGGCTTCGAGATCACGAAGCGAAAGATCCGAGGCGTCGTCTCCGAAGGGATGCTGTGCTCGGCGCGCGAGCTCGGCCTCGGCGACGACCACTCCGGCATCCTCTCGCTGCCGTCCGCCTCCGTGCTCGGCACCGATGTGCGCGAGGTGCTCGGCCTCGACGACGTGATCTTCGATCTGTCGATCACGCCGAACCGGCCCGACGCGATGGGCATCGTGGGCGTGGCCCGCGAGCTCGCCGCGCACTTCTCGCTTCCCCTCGAGGTGCCGACGCCCGAGCCCGAGCCGATCGTGAGCGCGATCGGCACCGTGACCGTGCAGGTCGAGGCGCCCGATCGCTGCCCACGCTTCGTGGGTCGCGTCACGACCGTGGCGATGGGCGAGTCGCCCGATTGGATGCAGCGGCGCCTCATCGCGGCGGGCATGCGACCCATCTCCAACGTCGTCGACGTGACGAACTACGTGCTCCTCGAACGTTGCCGGCCGCTGCACGCCTTCGACCTCGCCCGTCTGGCCGGTCGCGGGATCGTCGTGCGCCTGGCGAGCGACGGCGAGTGCATGACCACGCTCGACGGCGTGGAGCGCACCCTCTCGCAGAACGATCTGCTGATCTGCGACGCCGAACGTGCGCCGCAGGCCATCGCCGGGATCATGGGCGGTCGCGACTCCGAGGTCGACGTCACTACCACCGAGGTGCTCATCGAGTCGGCGTACTTCGAGCCGTCGGGCATCGCCCGCTCGTCGAAGCGCCTCGGACTGCGCTCCGAGGCGAGTGCACGCTTCGAGCGCGGCATCGACCCGAACGCCACCGCGTCGGGTGCCGACTACGCCATCGCGCTGCTCGCCCAAGTCGCGTCGGGCACGGCCACACCGGGCGCCATCGACGTGTACCCCGAAGCGATCGTGCGACCGCGCATCACGGTGCGTACGGCGCGTGTGAACGCGGTGCTCGGCACGGCGCTCGCCGCGGCGCAGGTGCGCGACCTGCTCGAACCGCTCGGCATCGAGGCCGAAGCCGCTCCCGACGCCGACGGCGTGTTCGTCGCCCGGGCGCCCACGTGGCGGCCCGACCTCGAACGCGAGATCGATCTCGTGGAAGAGGTGGCGCGCCGCTACGGGCTCGATCACATCGAACGGCGAGTGGCCCGGCCGCCCGCCGGCATGGTCGGCGCCCTCACAGCGGCACAGCGCGAACGACGCCTGCTCGCCGATGTGCTCGTGGGCGCCGGCGCCAACGAAGCGCTCACCATGCCGTTGATCTCACCCGCCGACCTCGAACGCGCCGGTCTGCCCGCGCAGGCACCGGTGACGATCACGAACCCGCTGCGCGCCGAGGAATCCGTGCTGCGGCCGAGCCTGCGCCCCGGACTGCTCAGCGCGCTCGCTCGCAACGCGTCGCACGGCCAAGTCGACGTGGCGCTCTTCGAGCTGGGCACGGTGTTCTTCGCTCCGGTACCGGGCGACACGTTGCCCGACGAGCATCAGCACGTCACGCTGTTGATCGGCGGCACTCGTCGCCTGGCCCCCCGCCGCGCCGACCGTCCGGTCGACGTCGGCGATGCGCTCGACGCGCTCTGGGCCGTCGTCGAGGCGCTCGGTGTAGCCGACGTGCGGCTCGCGGCCGACATCGTCGGCGGCTTCCATCCCACGCGCGCGGCGCGGGTGCTCGTCGACGGCGAGCCCATCGGAGTGGTGGGCGAGCTGGCCCGCGACGTGCTCGACGCCTACGGCGTGGCCGGTCCCGTCGTGGGCCTCGAGCTCGACGCCGACGCGATCGAACGCGCCGCCCGCGGCGACCGCATCGCGCGGCCCGTCTCCACCTACCCGGCGGCCACCTTCGACCTCGCCGTCGTGGTGGGCGATTCGGTACCGGCCGGCGACGTGGAGCGCACGCTGCGCGACGCAGTCGGCGAGCTCGCCGAATCGGTGCGGCTGTTCGACGTGTTCCGCGGTGGTCAGCTCGACGACGATCAGGTGAGCCTCGCGTTCGCGGTACGTCTGCGCGCACCCGACCGCACCCTCACCGATGCCGACGTGAGCGAGGCGCGCAGCCGAGCCATCGCCGCAGTCGAGCGCGCCCACGACGCGGCACTGCGCGCCTGAACGATGAGTTCGGTCGCGCCCGGAACCGATCCGTTCCGGCATCGGATCCGGGTGCGCTACGCGGAGGCCGACGGCCAAGGCGTCGTGTTCAACGCGCACTGGCTCACCTACTTCGACGACAGCTGCACGCGGTTCATGGAGTCGCTCGGCTTCGGTCCCGACTTCTGGACGAAGCAGTTCGACGTGATGCTCGTGAAGGCCGTCTTGGAGTGGACGGGCCCGGCGAGCTTCGACGAGTGGATCGACATCGACGTGGCGCCGGTGCGGCTCGGCACGAAGAGCTTCGACATGCAGTACCGGGCGCAGGTGGGAGATCGGGCGTGCTGCACGGCGGTGATCACGTACTGCGCCGTGGAACCCGGCCCCAACACCCCGATCGCGATCCCCGACGCGGTGCGTGGCGCGCTCACGGCGCGCATCGCCGCGCCACAATGACGGCTCTCACGACCGTGGAGGCACGATGACGCTGTTGGATCGCGATGCATCGTTCGAGGCCATCGACGAACAGGGCCGGGCACTCGTGGCCGCGTGCGCCGGCGCGGCGAACGTGAAGGTGCCGGCGTGCCCGGACTGGACCACCGAGGATCTGCTGGCCCACGTGGCCGAGGTTCACTCGTTCTGGGCCTATGTGGTGGCCACGCCGTTGCTGTCGCTCGAAGGGTTCGACGAATCCGCAGTGGAACGCCTCGCACCCGACGCCGCCCGCACCCACCTCCTCGAGGCGCTCCGGGCCGCACCCGACGACCGCACGGTCTGGACATGGAGCAGCGATCAGAGCGCGGGCTTCGTCCGTCGCTTCCAGGTGGTCGAAGCTGCGGTGCACCGCGCCGACGCCGAGCAGGCCGCGGGGCGGTCGTTCGCGATCCCGCCCGCCACGGCCGTGCACGCGATCGCCGTGTCGCTGGAGACGATGAGCGTGCCCGATGCCGGCTTCGGAGGCTCCGTGCACCTGCACTGCACCGACACCGAAGGCGAGTGGACTGTCTACGCGAATGGCGCGCAGAGCACCGGTCACGAGAAGGCCGACGCCGCGTTGCGCGGCTCAGCCCAAGACATCCTGCTCGCGTTGTGGCGGCGCGCACCGCTCGACGCGCTCGAGGTCTTCGGCGATCGGACCGTGGCCGACACGTTCGTCGGCGCCGACCCGCGCGCCTGACGAGGCCACATTCAGTCGAGCTGGTAGAGGCGCGCCGCGTTGTCGTGGAGCACCTTGCGCTGCAGCTCCGGGCTGAGCGCGGCCAGCGCGTCGTTCGCGTAGTCGCGCGGGAACCGAGCGGGCGTCGGCGGGCTCGGGTACTGGCACGTGGGGTGCGGGTAGTCGGTCTCGTACAGCATGTTGTCCGGGTACTGCTCGATGGCGTGGCGCGCGGCCACGTCTTCGAACCAGAAGCAGCCGTGGATCTGACGGCGGAAGTACTCGCTCGGCAACAGGTCGTACTCGGGTCGGTCGCGCGTCACCCCGCTGTTGCGCCACTGCCAGTCGAACACCTCGATCACGCCGGGCATCCAGCCCACACCCGACTCGACCGACACGAACTTGAGTCGCGGGAAACGGTGGCACACGCCACCGAAGATGAGCTCGGCGAGGCAGCGCTGGTTGTCGACGATCAAGAGCGCGCTGAAGCGGGCGAACGCCGGTTGCACACCCATGAAGTCGGCACCTTCACTCACCTTGCGGCCGATGTCGCCACCACCGATGTGGAAGCTGATCGGCACACCAAGGTCCTGCGCGGCCGCCCACACCGGATCCCAGTGGGGATGCGCGAGCGGCGGCACCCCGTAGTGCTCGGGTTGGTTGCAGAAGTTCACGGCGCGATGGCCGTTGGCCACACTGCGCTCGATCTCGGCCACGCACGCGTCGAGATCCCAGAACGGCGTGCTCATCACCGGAATGAGGCGACGCGGATCGGCGGAGCACCAGTCGATGAGGAAGTCGTTGTAGGTGCGCACGCATTCGAGCATCAAGTCGGCGTCGCCGAGCTGCAGGAAGAAGGCGGAGCCGAAGCCGCCCACGTTCGGGTACAGCACTTGCGCCCAGATGCCCTCGCGGTCGAGCCATGCGAGCCGCTCGTGCGAGTCGTACATCGACGGGTGGATCTGCTCGAACGTGGGCGGACCGTTCGGCACGAAGCCGTCCCAGCCGGCCATCGCCGAGCTGCCCGGGCTCCCGATGCGGTTGTTGCCCGCCACCCACACATCGACGCCACGCTTGTTCACCACGTGCGGCACGAGGTCGCCCCACTTCGCCTGCGACATACGGGCCGTCCACACGTCGGGCGGTTCGGTGAGGTGGGTGTCCACGTCGACGACCTTGTAGGTCTCGAACAGATCGGTGGCCATGGCGAGATCCTTCCCCGCGAGTGTTCAGTGACGCCAACGGGCGGCCAGCGCGGCGGCCCGCTCGGCGATCACGGCGCGGCGGGCCTCGGGCGAGACCCGCGGTGTGCCGGCCGGGAGATGGTCCCACAGGTCGCCGAGTGCCACCGGCGTGATCGTGCGCTGCGGCCGCTCGTCGACGCCGAGGTACCGGTCGTTGAGCCACACGCGGGCCCGCCCGGCTGTCGACAGCCAGTTCGGCGTGGCCGGGTCGTCACGGGCGATCACGATGCGCACGTGCCCGTCGGCGTCGGGCGTGACCTGTGTGTGGTTCAGGCTCGTGAGGTGATGCGCGGGGTCGATGTGCTCCATCCACTCGTTGTTGTAGAGCGTGATCGACCAGTAGTCGGCGTCCGGTTCGGCGAGATCGAACAGCAGCGCGTCGCCGTCGGTGAGGGCGCGGAGATCGATGAAGCCGCCGCCGTACATCAGCCGCGCCGACCCACCCGGCGCGGGGCCGGGCCGGGCGAACGTGTTCAGGCCGCCGATGCCGTCGCGCCGTGCGCGCGCGTAGTTCTTCCATTCGATCAACGAGTCGCCGATCCAGCTCTGCGCGCGGCGCAGCCGCCGTTCGATCTCGGCGCCGAGCAACGGCGGCGGCGCGTCGCCTTCCGCTCCGACGCGTTCGATGCGCAGCGCCGCGGGCTTCTCGCTCGACCAGTCGGCGAAGTACTGGCGCACGGTCACGTTCGTCATCTTCGGATGCGATTGCAGCCAGTCGGGCGCCGCACCGGTCGTGGCACCGGTTGTGGCGCCGGTCGTGGCGTCTCGTTGCGCGCTGATGATCAGCTCGAAGCGGCCCTCGGCGTCGTAGTGCAGCTCGTCGGCACGCACCTCGCCGTAGACGCCGTAGCGGCCTTGCTGCATGTCGCCTTCGTGCAACGAGATGATGAAGTCGGAGCACGTTCCGCGCTCGCCGACGACGCGGTACGAACGGTCGCCGCGGACGCGCGCCCGCAGGTAGGTGTTGTCGGGGTTCGGTCCGCCCCAGGGCGTGAGGTCGTCGTCGTGGCGCAAGAAGGCGGGGAAGTCGCCGTCGGCCATCTCGACCTCCCACTGGAGGCCGAGCGCCACGAGACGGCTGAGATGGCGCACGCCGTCGACCCGGTCGACGTCGCTGTCGTTCGGGAAAGTCTCGTCTTCGGCGAGCTGGGAGCCGAGCTCTCCGAGCGCCTCGCAGAACGTGATCCACGCGTACGCCACCGATCCAGGGTCGTCGGGCATCGCGGCACCGTAACCTTTGTGGCCATGGCCTCGACAATGCCCGGCGTGGTCGAAGCGGCCGACGCGGTGCGTCGCGGCGAGCGGCGCGCGATCGATCTGGTCGACGAGTGTCTCGCCGCCATCGACGCCCAGAACGACGTGCTCAACGCATGGCCGCACGTCGACGCCGAGGGTGCCCGGCGCGCGGCCGGCGACATCGACGCGCGGGTGGCGCGCGGCGAAGATCCGGGACCGCTCGCCGGCGTGCCGTTCGGTGTGAAGGACCTCGACGACTGCGCCGGCATGCCCACCACGAAGGGTTCGCGCTGGTACCTCGGTGGCCCGCCCGTGGATCGCGACGCGCTGCACGTGGCCCGCTTGCGCGCGGCCGGCGCGGTACCGATCGGCAAGACCGCCGCACCCGAGTTCGGCACGTGGGCCTACACGGCGTCGCCCGCGCTCGGCGTCACTCGTAACCCGTACGACCCCACCCGCACGCCCGGAGGGTCGTCGGGAGGTTCCGCCGCGGCGGTCGCTGCCGGCATGGTTCCCTTCGCCACCGCGAGCGACGGGGGCGGTTCCACGCGCACGCCCGCCGCGCACTGCGCGCTCGTGGGTCACAAGCCGTCGTTCGGCCGCATACCCACCTACGGTGTCACGCGCTACGCGCAGACGGCTGTCGTGGGTGCGCTCGCCACCACGGTCGCCGACGCGGCGCGGCTCCTCGACGTGATGGCCGGACCGTCGCGTCGAGATCGCTGCTCCCTGCCGGCCACCGGCGAGCGCTACGAGCGCGTGATCGACACGCTCGACGTGCGGGGCATGCGCGTGGCGTGGTCGGCCGACCTCGGCTTCGCGATCGTCGATCCCAAGGTGGAGGCGATCTGCGAAGCAGCGTTCCGTGCACTTGTTGTCGCCGCCGAGCTGCGCGTGAGCGATCGTGCGGTGCGCTTCGCCGATCCGATCCCCGTGTGGTCGCGCCTCGAGGGCGCCGATATGTGGATCGATCTCCCGCCGGGCCTCTACCCGGAGCGCGCCGACGAGCTCGATCCACTGGTGCGGCCCGGCTGGGACTCCGCGGTGTCGGTCACGTTGCCGAAGTTCGCGCGAGTGCTGACCGCGCGCCTCGCCATCGAAGATGCGCTCGCCGACCTGTTCGACGACATCGATGTGCTCGTCACGCCGATGACGGCGATACCCGCGTTCGCGGCCGAGGGCCCGATGCCCACCGAGATCATGGGTCGCACCGTGCACGGAGGCATGGGTGTGCCGTTCGCCATGCTGGCCAACGTGTGGGGGTCGCCGGCGATCTGCGTGCCGGCGGGCCGCACCAGAGACGGCATCCCCATCGGCGTGCAGATCATGGCGGATCGCCACCGCGACGACGTGTGCCTGCGCCTCGCCCGACTGTTCGAGGCCGCGCAGCCCTGGGCGCGTCACGCCCCGGCGCGCTGATCGACCGGCTCGCGATGGAGCGCACCCGCGTGCTGGTCGTGCGGCCCGGCCTCTCGGGCACCGCGGCCGCGATCGCCGAGACGGGCGCCGCCGACGACGACTTCGTGCTGGCCGTACCGAGCGACGCCCTGGTCGCCGATCCCGACCTCGCGCTCTGGGCCTACTCGCAGTACTCGGCCACGCTCGTCGTCACGCTCGGTGACGACGCGAGCGTGATCGCTGCAGCCGGGCCGGCATGGGCAGTCACCACCGTGAGCCTCGGCGCAGTGATCGACACACCGGTCGACGTCGAGATCGACGACGGCGTGCTCGCGGCCCAGGTCGGCGAGGACAGCGTGGCGTGCGTGCGCGGCCTGCGCTCGGGATTCGACTCGTTGGTGCCGGCCGTCATCGTCGGTCGTGGCTACGTGCTCACCGCGACGCTCGACCAGTGGCGCGTGAAGATGGAGCGTCGCTTCCGTGCCTTGCTCCACTACACGCCGCGGCCGATCACCACAGTGCCCGAGATGGTCGCGCCCGAGATCCTCACTGTGCCGTTCTTCTCCGCCAACGCGGCGGCCGACCTGATCGAGCTCGCGGAAGCCACGAGCTTGTGGGGGAGCGACCCCGACGATCCGGTGCCGGGCGACGAAGTGTCGCTGGCCGTGCTCAGCCCGAAGCTCTTCCATCGCGTCGAGGACCATGTCGACGAGATCGTCGTGCCCGCGCTGCGCGCGCACTGGCCCGAGCTCGCGTGGCGGGGTCTGCACGACGCGTTCGTGATCCGGTACCGCGCCGGCACGAGTGCGCCGTCGGCGGAGCTGCACCTCCATCACGACGTCGCGCAGATCAGCGGGTCGGTGCGCTTGAACGACGGCTACGAAGGTGGTGCACTCGAGTTCCCGCGCCAGCGCTGGACCAACGCGGGCGTGTCCGTCGGCGATCTTGTGGTGTGGCCGTCGCTCGTCACGCACCCGCACCGTGGCGCGCCGGTCACGAACGGCACGAAGTACGGCCTCACCCTCTGGTTCCGCCTCCCCGACTGACGGGGGTAAGGGCGTAGGCGGCGATGGCGGCCGCGACCGACACGTTGAGCGAATCCACCTCGCCGTGCATCGGGATGCGCACCCGCACGTCGGCGGCGGCCAGCGTGCTCGCGCTCAACCCTGGACCTTCCGCCCCGACGAGGATTGCGATCCGGTCGTCGGCTCCGCTCGGCCGCTGTGCCGCGAGCTCGGTGAGCGTGGTCTCGCCCGCCGGCGCGAGCGCGGCCACGGTGAACCCGGCACCGCGCAGCATCTCGAGTGCGCCCGGCCACGGGTCGGTGACGGCCCACGGCACGGTGAGCACGTGGCCCATCGACACGCGCACACAGCGGCGATACAGGGGATCGCAGCACTCCGGGCACAGCAACACGGCGTCGATGCCGAGTGCGGCGGCACTGCGGAACACGCCACCGAGGTTCTCGTGGTCGTTGAGGCGCTCGATCGCGAGCACCCGCTGCGCGCCCGGCGCGTGCACGAGTGCTGCGGCGGATCGTGGTGTGGGGCGGTCGGCGGCCGCGACCGCGCCCCGATGGAGGTCGAAGCCGACGGTCGCACGGAGCACTGCCTCGTCGGCGACGTACACGGGCGCGGCGAGCGACGCGAGCGCGTCGGCGAGCGCGGCGTGACGGCGCGGCGTCACGAGCACCGATCGCACCGTCACATGCGATGTGAGCATGCGCCGCACCACGAGCTCGCCCTCGCCCACGAAGAAACCGCCGTCGGCTTCCATGCGCACGCGGCGCGCCGGGTCACGCAGGTGCATGAAGTCGACGAGTCGGGGGTCGGCGGCGTCGTCGACGAAGATCGGATCAGGCATCGGCGGCCACGGCGCGGGCGGCGCCGGGTTCCGTCACGCAGGCACCGGAACCGGCACCGGGTGCACCGTGTTGCGCGCCCGGTAGCGCAAGCTCGAGCGCTTGCGCACACCGATCGCAGTGATCACCGGGCCGCACACGATGAGCTTCACCGCGATGAACCAGAACGTGAAGTCGCGCCCGAAGTGCGTCTCGTCGACGATCACATTCGACGGCTGGGTCGGCTTGTACAGCAGGGTCAGCGTGTCGCCGTCGTGCAGCACTCCGGGATCGACGCGCGTCGGTTCGGGAACCGTCACCTGCCCGCCGCTCGCGGTGACGAACGTGAGGTGCGTTCTGCCGTTGCCGTCGATCACGGCGGTGGCCTGCACGCGGACCCGCCCGGCGCGATCGGCGCGCTCGCGGGCCTGCAGCGCCAGGATGAAGATGGTGAACGCGATGCCGAGCAGCACGCACACCATTCCCGCCGCGATCGTCGCCACCGCCTTGCGCGGGGTCCAGTTGATCATCGGTGCACCGGCCTTGCGCGCGGCCGACTGGTCGACGGCTACCGGCGCCGCCATCCGTTCGCGTGCCTGGCGCGCCGCGAGCACACTGGTGCGCACGTCGTCGTAGTCGTAGCGCTGGTGCGAGTCGGACAGCACGTCGTAGGCCGCGACGGCCAAGGTGAAGCGCTCGTTGTCGTCGACGAGCTGCGGCCCGACGTCGGGGTGGAGCTGCTTGGCGAGCGAACGGAACGCGCGCGCGATCTCGTCGTCGGTTGCGTCGGGTTCCACGCCGAGCACGGCGTAGTAGTCGACCTCGGCCCAGTTGCCGACTGCCACGGGGCGGAGCCTACGACCCGGCCCAACCGTCGCCCTGGTCGCCGCCGTCGTCGTCGTCGTCGGTCATCACGATGTCCCAGCGGTCGAGGCAGTCTTCGCAGCGATACGCCAGCACGTCACCCGCCTCGACCGGTTCGTCGTCGAGGATCGTGAGCAGGTGCGCGCGCCCACCGCAGTCGACGCAGACGATCTCGAGCGGGACGTCAACCACCGTGGTGCCTGGTGGGGAGCACGGCTCGCTCAATGCCCACGCGCGATCCACTCCTCGAGGTGCGGCGCCTCGTCGGCGATCGTGGTGTCGTCGCCGTGGCCGGTGTGCACCACCGTCTCGCCGGGGAGGCCGAGCAGCTTGGCCTGGATCGACTCGATGATGGTGGGGAAATCGGAGTAGCTGCGGCCGGTTGCGCCCGGACCACCGCGGAACAACGTGTCGCCACCGAACACGGCGTGGTCGGCCGGCGAGTAGAGGCACACGCCCCCCGGGGAGTGGCCGGGAGTGTGGAGCACGCGCAGCTTCGCCCCGGCGACCGTGAGCTCGTCGCCGTGGGCCAGCGCACGATCCGGTCGCGAATCCGGATACACGATCTCCCAGAGCATCTCGTCGGCCGGGTGGAGCAGCGTGGGTGCGCCGGTGCGTCGGGCCAGGTCACCGGCCGCGTTGATGTGGTCGTTGTGCCCGTGCGTGCAGAAGATGCCCACGACAGTGCGGTCACCGACGGCCTCGATGATCGGTGTGGCGGTGTGCGCGGCGTCGATCACGAGCACTTCGTGGTCGTCGCCGAGCAGCCAGATGTTGTTCTCGACGTCGAAGTCCTCGCCGTCGATGGAGAACGTTCCGTTCGTGCGAACGCGTTCCAGCCTCACAACACCACGACCGAGCGCAGGACCTCGCCGCGCTCCATGCGATGGAACGCGTCTTCCACCTGGTCGAGCTGGATCCGTTCGCTCACGAACCGGTCGAGCGGGAACCGGCCCTGGAGGAACAGGTCGACGAGCAGCGGGAAGTCGCGGCTGGGCAGGCAGTCGCCGTACCAGCTCGGCTTCAGCGCGCCGCCGCGGCCGAAGAACTCGATCATCGGGATGGCCGGGAACTGCATGTCGGGCGTGGGCACGCCCACCTGCACCACCGTGCCCGCGAGGTCGCGAGCGAAGAAGGCTTGTTCGAGCACCTTCGGGTTGCCGACCGCTTCCACGCACACGTCGGCGCCGTTGCCGTCGGTGATGGCGCGGATCCGCTCCACGGCGTCTTGTTTCGACGCGTCAACGGTGTGGGTCGCGCCGAAGTCGCGGGCCCATTCGAGCTTGCGGGGGTCGAGGTCGACGGCGATGATCCGTGTCGCGCCGGCGAGGCGCGCGGCGGCGATCGCGGCGTTGCCCACGCCGCCGCACCCGAACACGGCGATGCTGTCGCCCTTGCCGATGCCGCCGGTGTAGGTGGCGGCGCCGAAGCCGGCCATCACGCCGCAGCCGAGCAGGCCGGCGGCGGCCGGGTCGGCCGATGGGTCGACCTTCGTGCACTGGCCTGCGGCGACGAGCGTTGCTTCGGCGAACGCGCCGATGCCGAGCGCGGGTGCGAGCTCGGTGCCGTCGGTGAGCGTCATCTTCTGCTTCGCGTTGTGCGTGGCGAAGCAGTACTGCGACTTGCCCTTGCGGCACGCACGGCATTCGCCGCACACGGCCCGCCAGTTCAGCACCACGAAGTCGCCGGGCGCGACACCCGTGACGTCGGGGCCGACAGCTTCGACGGTTCCGGCCGCCTCGTGGCCGAGCAGGAACGGGAAGTTGTCGTTGATGCCGCCTTCGCGGTAGTGCAGGTCGGTGTGGCAGACGCCGCACGCCTGCACGCGCACCACGGCCTCGCCGGGCCCCGGGTCGGGGACGACGATCGTCTCGACGCTGACCGGTTGGCCCTTGGCGCGGGCGATCACGCCTCGTACTTCGCGAGTCATCTCACCCAAAGTACTCACCGCCGTTCACGTCGAGCGTCTGACCGGTGATCACCCGGCTCCACGGCGATGCGAAGAACACGACCGAGTTCGCGATGTCGTCCTGGGGCGGGATCTCACGCAGAGGGATCTCGGCTTCCCGCTCGCCTCGAATCACGCTCACGTCGACGTCCCGCTCGCTCGCCTGCCACCCGAGGTACATCTCGACGTTCGGTCCGCCGATCCAGCCGGGGGCCACCGCGTTCACGCGCACCTTGTGCGGTCCGAGCTCGTAGGCGAGGCCTTGCATCGCTGTGCGCACCGCGCCCTTCGACGACGCGTAGTCGATCTCGTCGGCGCGGATCTTGCGCTGGCTCATCGACAGGATGAACACGATCGACGCGTCGCCGTGGTCGGCGGCCGTCTCCTTGAGCGCGGGGAGCGCGGCCTGCGTGAGCTCGAGCGCACCCCACACGTTCACGTCGTAGATCTTGCGCCACTTCGCGAGGTCGGCGTTCTCGAAGCTCTGGAACAGCGACGAGCGGAATGCGTTGTGCACGACCACATCGACTCGGCCCCATTCGCCGAGCGTTGCGGCGACGAGCGCGTCGCACTGCGCGCGGTCGACGATGTTGGTGGGCACGGCGATCGCCGACCCACCGGCGGCGGTGATCTCGCCGCGCACCTGCTCGAGGTAATCGGCGCGCCGGGCCGCGAGCACGACGTGCGCGCCCTCGCGAGCCAGCGCGTGGGCGTTGGCCTGCCCGAGGCCCGGGCCGATGCCCGACACGATCGCTACCTTGCCGTCGAGGAGTCCCATAGGGTGCGAATCTGGCCCGGGAGGGGACGGATGGGCAAACCGGTGCGGCGAACCTGGGTGCTTGCGTGCGGGTTCGGCGCGCTCGCGGCGGCGGTCATCGCGATGGCGGGGCCGGTCGCGGCACGGCCGAGAACCGCAGCCGCCGTTGCCGCTCCGGCGACCACCTCGACCACCGCGCCGCTCGAGACGTCGATCGTCGACCAGTACATCGAGCACATCGCGCGATTCGACAGCGCCATCGACGTGGGCGCCGACGGCATCGTGCACGTGCACGAGACCATCGCCTACGACTTCTCCGTGGTGCCGCACCACGGGATCTTCCGCGACATCCCCGCCGTGTTCACCCTGCCGCACGACAGCCGGCATGAGCGCATCACGCCGATCACGGTGCGCTCGGTGCAGGCGTCTCCTCCCGGTACGTCGGCGCACTACGTGATCGAGTCACCCGGCAACGGGGTGACACGCATCAAGATCGGTGACGCAAGCAGCACGATCACCGGGCGACACACCTACGTGATCGACTACGACGTCCGTGGCGTGCTCGATCGCTTCGGCGATCACGTGGAGCTGAGCTGGGACGCCACCGGCAACGAATGGCCGGTCCCCATCTCCGAGACCGACGTGGCGGTGACGGTGCCGGGCGGTGCGCGGCGCGTTGCCTGCTACGAAGGCGCGCAAGGCGTGTCGTTGCCGTGTGCACGCGCCGCGATCGCGGGCGGCGTTGCCCGCTTCGCGCAGGGTCGGCTCGCGAGCTCCGAAGGGGTGACCGTGGTGGTCGCGATCGACCCCGCGCAGGTCCGCGGCGTCGGCGCGATCCTGCGCACCAAGCCGCAACGCGGCTTCGTCGTCGACAGCACCACGCTCGGCGTGTTGGGTGCCGCCGCGCTGGTTGCGGCCACCGGGCTGTTCCTGTTGGCGCGCCTCGGCCGCGACCGTCGCTACACCGGCTCGCCGATCGATGCGGCGATGGGGTCGCCGGGGGCGCCCGACGAGCGCGTGCCGATCGGCGAGCACGTGGAGATGCCGGTGCAGTTCGAACCACCCGACCATCTGCGGCCGGGCGAGCTCGGCACCCTGCTCGACGGCATCGCCAACCCCCTCGACGTGAGCGCGACGATCATCGACCTCGCCGCGCGCGGCTGGCTCTCGATCGAGGAGCTGCCCAAAGCGCACTCGTGGAGCAAAGCCGACTGGCAGCTGCATCGACTGCGTGACGACGCCACCGACTCGGGTGAGCTACAGGAGTACGAACGCTCACTGCTCTCGGGGATCTTCGGGTCGAAGCACGACGTGCGCCTCAGCGACCTGCGCCGCAAGTTCGCGAGTGAGATGGCCAAGGTGCAGACCGCGCTCTACAACGACGTGGTGGCCAAGGGCTGGTTCCGCGGCCGGCCCGACACGGTGCGCGGCCGGTGGGCCGCGCTCGCCGTCGTCACGATCTCGGCGGGCATCTTCTTGACGATCTTCCTCGCGTCGGCGACGCGGTTCGGCCTCGCCGCGCTGCCGGTGATCGTGTTCGGCATCGGCTTGTTGCTGCTCGTGCGTGTGATGCCCGTGCGCACCGCAGCCGGCACCGCAGTGCTGCGACGGGCGCGGGGCTTCAAGCGGTTCATGGAGAGCTTCACCGAGGAGCAGCGTGCTCAGTTCGCCGAGCGCCGCAACATCTTCTACGACTACCTGCCCTACGCGATCGTGTTCGGCGTCGCCGATCATTGGGCCGAGGTGTTCGGACCTCTCGCCGAGGCGCCACCTTCCTGGTACGCGGGCACGACCCCGTTCACGGCCGTGGCGTTCGCCCACTCGGTGGGCGGCTTCGCCACCAGCAGCGTGGCCACCCTGTCGGCTGCGTCGTCGTCGTCGAGCGGCGGGAGCGGCTTCAGTGGCGGTGGTGGCTTCAGCGGCGGCGGCTTCGGCGGCGGAGGCGGCGGCTCCTGGTAGTCGAACATGCGTCACAAACCCGCCCCGGGGGGCGGTTTCTGACGCAAGTTCGGTGGGCGTGGGTGCCGATGATGCGGGTGGTGGTGGGCTGCCGCAGATCGGTAGCCAGCGTTGCAGATAATCGGCGTAGCTCCGCTCGGATCCGGCGCCGGCGTCCGTGGGATGACGGTGCAGGTGTCCGAGCCGCGCGCCGCGGCACCGGTCGTGGGCGTGGCGGGCGACGCGCGCGGCGCCGAGAGCGAGCGGCTCCAAGCCGAGGCGGTGGTGTTCCCGCGCGGGCGCGGCAAGGCCGTCGATGCGCGACCCGACGACCTCAAGCGCAAGCGCGCCGCGGCGCGCTACCGGGCCGACGGTGGCTCGCGCCGGTTCAGCCCTCGAGACGCATGAGGCCGTGCGCGAGGAACGACCGTGCGGCCTTGCCGGCGTCGGGCGCGGCCACGAGCTGGCGGTAGGTGAGCGCGGCGCCCCACGGTTGGTTCCAGAACGGGTCGTCCTGCGCGGCCATGCGGGCCGTGTCCCACGGGCCCACGTAGAGGTACGGCTCCGGGATCGCGCTGTCGCCGGGCGACGCACCGAAGTTCGCGCGAGTGCCGGCGTCGGCGTTGCCCAGGTCGACGGAGAGATCGAAGTGCTCGGGCCACATCTGCACGCGCGACGGCGCGTCGGCGGAGTGCTCGCCGCGCCATTCCTCGAGCGCGCGGCTGCCGAAAGCGAACCAGCCGGCGAGCACCGCGGCCGCGCCGCGGTCCACCGCCAGCGGCGCGTCGAGGTCGAGCGAAGTGGTCGGCGTGTACACGTCGGTGGGTGCGCCCGGGTCGATGTCGAGCCATGCCGCGGCGGCGCGCAACGTGGTGATCGGCGACGCGTCGGCGTCGCCGTACTGCTCGCGCACGACCGTGTCGGCGACGACCAGCGCGCGCTGCTCGTCACCGAAGTACGGCGTGCCGAACCCGCCCGCAGTGGCGCGCAGGCCGATGCGCCCGGTCGCCGCCCATCGCGCCTTGGCCACCACGTGCTCGGCCAGGGCGTGCCAGGCGCCGCGCGTCGCCAGATAGGTGTCGAGGTCGGTGATCGACAGGAGCTCGCTCATGGCCGTTCAGTCGTCGCGCGCTCCAACGCGTTACGCATCAGTCGAGACGGCTGTCGAGATGCGCGGCGAGCATGTCGGCGAGCACCTTGGGCTGGTCGCCCTGCACGCTGTGGCCCGCTCCGTCGACGACCACCACGTTGGCGCGGGGATTGCGCCGCTGCAGCTCGGCGACGTCGTCGTCGCTGACCACGGGCGACAGCGCGCCGCGCACGAGGGTGAGGCGACCCTGGTAGCTCCCGATCGCATCCCAGAGCGTGTCGAGCCCGGGCATCACGCGGCCCGATTCTCCCTCACCGCTGCCGATGCGCGGCAGGTCGTACCGCCACCGCCAGCGCCCGTCGGCGTCGGCGACGGCGTTGTGCATCACGCCGCGGCGCAGCGATGCCTCGCTGCGCGTCGGGTTGAACTGGATCGTGCGGGCGAGGATCTCGTCGAAGCTCTCGAAGTACTCGGGGCCGTTCACGAACTGCACGATCGCGGATGCCTTCTCGTGATCCACTCCGGGCGTCACGTCGACCAGCACGAGCTCGGGTACGAGATCGGTGGCGCGTGCCGCGAGTGCCACCGACGTGAGCCCACCGAGCGACATGCCGACGACGAGGCGCGGCGCGATGCCCCACGCGCGCAACGCCGCGTCGACGGCGATCGCGTTCTCGGCCGGCCAGTACGCATGGTCGCCACGATGCGACGAGTGACCGTGGCCGGGCAGGTCGACGGCGAGCAGGGGCCGGTCGAGCAGCAACGCCACCGAGTCCCAGGTGTGCGCGTTCTGCGCGCCACCGTGCACGAGCACGAGGTCTGGGGTGCTGGTGCCCCAGCGAAGGGCCGAGACCGTGTGGCCTCCACCGACGTCGGTCTGCACGCGTGCGACGCGCGGTGCCAGATAGGGGATGCCCAGCTCTTCGGCGTTGCCGGCGAACAGGGCGAACTCGTCGTAGTCGAGTGTCATGGGCGAAGCATGCCGGGTGGCGTCGGTCGTGTGCCAGGTCACGGCCGTCGAGCGCCCGCGGCCGCCACGGTCCCCGGCGAGCTTCGGGGTGCGACCCGTGGGCTCGCCGCGGCCGTCGGTACCATCGGCCCACGATGCGCGCGCCCGTTGTGACGCCCGAGCGGTACCGCCGGCTCGCCCTGATCGCGCTCGTGCTGATCGCCACGATCATCGTCACCGGCGCGGCGGTCCGGCTGTCGGGTTCCGGGCTCGGTTGCGACCGTTGGCCCACGTGCACGCGCCACGAGCTGATCTCCGTGTCGAACCCCAACCGTGCGATCGAGCAGATCAACCGGATGTTCACGGGCCTCGTCACGTTCGGTGTGGCCGCGGCGGTGCTCGGATCGGTGTGGCGCACACCGCGGCGCCGCGATCTGCTCTGGCTCTCGATCAGTCTCGTGGCCGGCGTGTTCGCGCAGGCGATCATCGGCGGCATCGCCGTGCTCGTGCAGCTCGACTGGATCGCGGTGGCGGTGCACTTCCTTGCCTCGATGGTGCTGCTGGCGGCTGCGGTCGTGCTGCACCACCGCGCGGGTGAGGCGCCCGGTCCGTATCGCACCGTCGTGGGCACTCAGGCGCGTTGGCTCGCCCGCGCCATCCTGGTGGTGGGCTCGTGGGTGCTGGTCGCGGGCACGTTCGTCACCGCGGCCGGTCCGCACGGCGGCGACGCGAAGGCGAAGCGGCTCGGGTGGGCGATCCCCACTGCGGCGCGCCTGCACGGCGTGTCGGTCATGATCCTGCTCGCGTTGATCGTGGCGTTCGTCGCGCTGGCGCGCCGTGAGCGCATGCCCGCGGCCGCGCTCCAAGCCATCGAGATGCTCCTCGCGGCCGGCGTGGTCCAGGCCGGGATCGGCTACTTCCAGTACTTCAACGGCATCCCGGCCGTGGTGGTCGGTTTCCACGTCGCCGGTGCGGCCATCGTGTTCGCGTGCGTGGTGCGCCTCCAACTGGTGCTGCGCGTGCCGGTCACGGCCGACGACCCGGCCCTCGTGCGCTCCGGCGCCCTGCTCGCCGACGTCTCGTAGCCTGCCGCGCAATGACCGCCGCCTCAATCGAAGCGCACGATCTTGCGCGCCGATTCGGCGACACCGAAGCAGTCTGCGGTGTGCATCTCGAGATCCGGCCCGGCGAGATCTACGGGTTCCTCGGTCCGAACGGCGCGGGGAAGTCGACCACGGTCCGGATGCTGTGCACGTTGCTCGCACCCACCGGCGGCGAGGCCACGGTGGCGGGCTTCGACGTGCGCCGCGATCCGGGCGCGGTGCGCCTGCGGATCGGCGTGGCGCTGCAAGATGCCGCGCTCGACGACAAGCAGACCGGCCGCGAGCTGCTCCGGCTCCAGGGGCGCTTGTTCGGCCTGCCGCGCGCCGACATCGACCGCCGGCTCGAGGAGCTCTCGGCACTCATCGACATCGGTGATGCGCTCGACCGCCGCATCGGCACGTACTCCGGCGGCATGAAGCGGCGGCTCGACCTGGCCGCCGCGCTCGTGCACAACCCCGTGGTGCTGTTCCTCGACGAGCCCACCACCGGCCTCGACCCGGTGAGCCGAACGCGCGTGTGGTCCGAGGTGCGCCGACTCAACACCGAGCTCGGCATGACGATCTTCCTCACCACCCAGTACCTCGAGGAAGCCGACGAGCTCGCCGATCGGGTCGGCATCATCGACCGCGGCACGATCGTGGCCGAAGGAACTCCCACCGAGCTGAAGCGCCGCATCGGTGCCGACGTGATCATCGCCGAGATCACCGGCGATCACTCCGTGGCCGAGGCGGCCCTGCGTGGCGTCGACGGCGTCGAGAACGTGGTGTTGCACGGCGACGAGCTCACGATCCGCGCCACGCGCGGCGACGCGGCCATCGGGCCGGTTGCGATCGCGCTCCACGATTGCGGCGTGGGCGTGCGCGCGCTCACCTTGCGCACGCCGACGCTCGACGACGTGTTCCTCGAAGTGACGGGCGGACACATCCGCGAGGCGGAATCATGACCGAGACTGGGAGCGAGGCCGTGAAGGTCATGCCGCACGACGCGATCGTCGCCCGGCCCACCTCGACCTTCCACGACATCGCCTCCGTTGCCGGGCGCGCCGT
This sequence comes from Acidimicrobiia bacterium, assembly GCA_017882905.1. GTDB lineage: Bacteria > Actinomycetota > Acidimicrobiia > IMCC26256 > PALSA-610 > Chersky-683. The sequence continues at coordinate 25,682 of JADGOO010000102.1, forward strand.
GCGCGCGATCCCGCGCGAGCCCGAGGCGGTGATCCCGGCGTTGCTCGTGCCGGTGTTCTTCTTCGTCGTGAACACCGGCGCGCTGCAGAAGTTCACGGAGCGGTCGCACCTCGTCACCGACTTCAAGGCGTTCCAGCTGCCCGTGGCGATCGTCTTCGCGTCGACAGGCGTGTCACGCGCCTCGGCTCTCGTCACCGACATCCAAGGCGGCTACTTCGAGCGGCTGCTGCTCACACCGGTGCGCCGGCTGCCGTTGCTCCTCGGGCTCCTCGTGGCCGACCTCGTCCTGATCGTGGCGTTGACGATCCCCGTGATCCTGCTCGGCCTCGCACTCGGTGTGCGCTTCAAGACGGGCCCTGTCGGCGTGTTGGTGTTCATGGTGCTCGCCGGCACGTGGGGCCTGTGCTTCAACGGCTTCACCTACGCGATCGCGCTGAAGACCGGGAACCCCGCCGCGGTCAACTCGGCATTCGTGATCTTCTTCCCGTTCGCGTTCCTCACCACCGCGTTCCTGCCCAAGCAGGCACTCACGGGTTGGCTCGCGGCCGTGGCCACGTGGAACCCCGTCACGTACCTGTTGGCCGGCCTGCGCTCACTCGTGCTCACCGGTTGGGACGGCCGTGCGTTGCTCGAAGCCGGAGCCGCCATCGCGGCCGTTGGTGTCGTGAGCCTCAGCCTCTCCATCGCCGCGTTGAAGAGTCGCGTCACGCTCCGGTAGCGGTTCCTCCGGCACCCGCCCGCGCATGGTCGCGGCGGCATCTTCATCGTGGATGAGGAAGCCCGAGAGCGCGCCGAGGAGCACCACGATCGCGCCGGTGCCGAAGGCCACATGGAAGCCGGTGAGGGTTGCCGCGTTGTTGCTGATCCACACGGTCACGAGCGTGGCCACACCGAGCGCGGCGGCGACCTGACGCTGGGTCGAGAAGATCGCCGACGCGCGCCCGGTGTCGGACGGCGCGACGTTTGCGTACGTGGCCGCCTGCAACGGCACGAAGGAGCACGCCATGCAGAGCCCGCGGGCGAACATGATCCCGCGGATCCACCAGAGGTTCACGTCGAGCGCGACGAACGCGAAGCAGCCGGTGAACGCGGCCATGCCGGTCATGCCCACGATCACGAGCCGGCGCGGCCCGACCGTGTGATAGAGGCGACCGACGAGCTGGCTCGACACGATCACGCCGATCGCCTGCGGGAACGTCGTCAGGCCCGACTGGAGTGCGGAGAGGCCACGCAGCGTCTGCAGGAACTGGGGGAGCAGGTAGAGCACGCCCGCGAAGCTGCCGTAGGTGAGCGTGAGCACGGTGTTCGCGTTGCGGAACATGCGGTCCTTGTAGAGCCGCAGCATGAGCATCGGGTAGCGCTTGCGGAGCTCCACGAACACGAGCGCGACGAAGCACGCGACGCCGGTGACCGCGGTGCCCACGATCGAGAACGACGTCCAGCCGCGTTCGGGGCCTTCTGACAGCGCGTACAGCACGAGCGCGAGACCGCTGCCCGAGAGCAGGAAGCCGGGCACGTCGAAGCGCCCTGCGGTGGGTTCTCGATGCTCTTCGATGAACAGGAACCCGATGATGAAGCCGGCTACCCCGACGGGGAGGTTCACGTAGAAGATCCAGCGCCACGACACGTCGGTCACGAGCCAGCCGCCCACGATCGGGCCGAGTGCCGGCGCGAGCACCGTCGGGATGATGAGCACGGTCGACGCCCGGGCCCGCTCGATCGGCGGGAACGCCCGGTAGAGCATCGAGGTCCCGACCGGGGTGAGCATGCCGCCGCCCACGCCCTGCAGCACCCGGAACGCCACGAGCTCGCCGAGGCTGTGGGCCTGACCGCACGCGGCTGATGCGATCGTGAACGCGGCCAGCGCGAACAGGAACACCTTCTTGGTGCCGACCCGGTCGCCGAGCCACCCCGATGCCGGGATCCACACCGCGAGCGACAGCAGGTAGCCGATCACCACCCATTCCACCGACGCCTGGGTGGTGTGGAACGCGACGCGCAAGGTGGGCAGCGCCACGTTCACGATCGTCGTGTCCATGATGTCCATGAACACGCCGCACACGAACACCGAGGCGACGATCCACTTGTACGGCACCCTGTTGAGCTGCACCGCCATCGGGGCAGCGTACGCGCGCCGCTCGTTTGCCCGTCCAGCACCCGCGGGGTGATGATGGCCCCGTGACCGAACAGCACGATGACCGTCATGTGGTGACGACGACGCTCGAGTTCCCGTACCGGCGATCGCTCGGTCCGGTGATCGGCGGGTTCGCGCGGGCGCTCGCCGAGGAGCGGATCGTTGGCGTGCGCACGCAGGCCGGCGACGTGCTCGTGCCGCCCACCGAGCACGACCCGCGCACCGGCGAGTCGGTGCGAGACGGCTTCGTCGACGTGGGGCCCGCCGGCGAGGTCCAGAGCTGGACATGGGTGAGCGAGCCGACGGAGCGTCATCCCATCCGACGCCCGTTCGCGTTCGCGCTGATCCGCCTCGACGGCGCCGACACTGCGCTCGTGCACGCCGTCGATGCCGAGGCAATCGAGGTGATGCGCACCGGATTGCGCGTCGTGCCGATGTGGCGCGCCGAGCGCACGGGCCGCATCACCGACATCGAGTGCTTCGTCCCCGCGGGCCTGGAGGGCTGACCATGACCACGGAGAAAGGTTCCGCGAGCGCAGCCGACGAGCCGATGGTCGTCGACGACTTCGTGGCGCTCACGTACCACGACCGGCTGCCGCCCGAGACCGTGCGGTTCGCCGACGGTCTGATCGCCGGGCGCATCATCGGCCAACGCTGCCCGCAGTGCCGGCGCGTCTACGTGGGCGGCAAGGGCTTCTGCGCCATGTGCGTGGTGGTGATGGGTCCGGAATCGGAGATCGACGTCGCCGACGTGGGCGTGGTCACCGGCTACACGATCATCACGCCGGTGCGGTACTACGGCCAGACCAAGACCGAGCCGTTCGTCTACGCGTCGGTGCTGCTCGACGGCGCCAGCAGCGTGCTCGGCGGCCAGGAGATCACCGGTATTGCGATCGACGCCGTGCGCGAGGGCCTGCGCGTGCGTGCGGTGTGGAAGCCGCCTGAAGCGCGCAACTACGAGGGGCACAGCACGCGCGGGTGGGGGAGCCTGGCCGGCGGCATCGTTGGCTTCGAATGGACCGGCGAACCCGACGTGCCCCGTGAGCAGTACAAGGAGTTCGCAGTCTGATGCCTGCCGACGACATTGCCATCGTGGGTTGGGGCCAGACGCCGAGCGTCGCGAGCACCGACCTCACCGAACCGCAGCTGTGCCTGGCGGCCGTCAACGACGCGCTCGCCATGGCCAACATCGACCGCCACGCGATCGGGTTCACCTGCTCGGGGAGCTGCGACTACCTGTCGGGCGGGCCGTTCGTGTTCATCTCGAACCTCGAGGCGGCCGGCGCGTGGCCGCCGATCTCCGAGTCACACGTCGAGATGGACGGCGCGTGGGCGCTGTACGAGGCGTGGGTGCGCATCCAGCACGGCGACATCGACTTCGCGCTTGTGTACGGATCGGGCAAGTCGTCGCCGTCGGATCCCGCGTTGCTCTTCCCCCAACAGCTCGACCCGTACTACCTCGAACCGCTCGGTCTCGACCCCGCATCGCTCATGGGCATGCAAGCGCGGGCGCTGCTCGACTCCGGGACGGCGACCGAACGCGACTTCGCGGCGGTCGCGGCGCGTTCCCGTCGGGCGGGCGCGGCGAACCCCAAGGCGCAGACGCTGCCCAACGGCGCCGGCGAGAGCGATCTCGACATCGATGCATTGCTCGCCGCGCCGTACGTCCGGGCGCCACTGCGCGCGCACGACCTCGCGCCCGCGGCCGACGGCGCGGCGGCGGTCGTGCTCGCGACGCCCGCCAAGGCGCGAGAGCTGACCGACCATCCGGTGTTCATCCGCGGCATCGATCATCGCCTCGAACCGCACCAACCCGGCGTGCGCGATCTCGCCGATTCGCCGTCGACGCGACTCGCTGCGCAGAAGGCCGGGCTCGGCGCCAACGGCGGCGGGGTGGGTGTTGCCGAGCTGTACGCCACGTCGAGTGCGCAGGAGCTGATCTTGCGCGCCGCGCTCGGTCTCGGCCCGGATGTGAGCGTCAACCCGTCGGGTGGCGCGCTCTGCAGCGATCCGGTCATGGCGACCGGGCTCGTGCGGATCATCGAGGCGGCCCAGCGAGTGGCCGACGGCACCACGCGCCGCGCCGTGGCGCATGCCGTCAACGGCCAGGTGCTGCAGCACAACCTCGTGTGTGTCTTGGAGGGAGAGCGATGAGCGCGCGTCCGGTTGCCGTGATCGGCGTCGGTCAGACGCACCACAAGAAGGCCCGCGCCGACGTCTCCATGATCGGTCTCGTGCGCGAAGCCGCGGAACGCGCGCTCGCCGACGCCGGGTGCGACTGGGCCGACATCGACGCCGTGGTGCTCGGCAAGGCGCCCGACGCGTTCGAAGGAGTGATGCAGCCCGAGCTGTTCCTCGCCGATGCGCTTGGCGGGGCGGGCAAGCCGATGCTGCGCGTGCACACCGCGGGCAGCGTGGGCGGTTCCACGTTCATCTACGGCTCGCATCTCGTCAACGCCGGTATCCACGAGCGCGTGCTCACGGTGGCGTGGGAGAAGCAGTCGGAAGGCAATGCGCAGTGGGGCCTTGCCGGCGGCCGCAGCGGCGGCATCGGCGCCGGCGGTGCGTTCGCACCGTTCATCCGCAAGTACATCCGCGACACCGACGCTCCTGAGTACATCGGCTGGATGGTCGCGGTGAAGGACCGGCAGAACGCGCTGAAGAACCCGTACGCGCACCTGAAGATCGCCGACATCTCGATCGAGAAGGTGAAGGAATCGGAGATGCTCTGGGATCCGTTGCGGTTCCTCGAGTCGTGCCCCTCGTCCGACGGTGCGTGCGCGATGGTCGTCGGGAGTGAAGCGGCCGCGGCCGCGGCGCCCAACCCGCCTGCTTGGGTGCTCGGCACCGCGGTACGCACGGAGCTCAGCACGTTCCCCGGACGCGATGCCACGCGGCCGCAGGCCGGTGTCGACTGTGCGCACGCGTTGTACGACTCGGTCGGGATCACGAACCCGCGTGAGCAGATCGACGTCGCCGAGCTGTACGTGCCGTTCTCGTGGTACGAGCCGATGTGGCTCGAAGGCCACGACATTGCCGGCCCGGGCGAAGGCTGGCGCATGGTCGACGACGGTGCCACCGAGATCGAAGGTTCGTTCCCGGTGAACCCGTCGGGCGGAGTGCTGTCGAGCAACCCGATCGGCGCGTCGGGCATGTTGCGCATGGCCGAGGCCGCGTTGCAGGTACGGGGCCTTGCGGGCGAGCACCAGGTGGAAGGCGCGCACGTGTCGCTCGGTCAGGCCTACGGCGGCAACGCGCAGTACTTCAGCATGGCGATCTTCGGCAGCACCCAAGACGCGGTGCGTTAGTCGATCTTCGCCGCCAGCGCGTCGAACTCGGCCGTGAACTCGCTGCGCCAGCGCGCCTTGGTGTCGTCGGTGACCCAGCATCCGTCGATGCCGTTCAGCATGAAGCGCCGGAAGTCGGACACGCCGAAGCCCATGTGCTCGTAGGCGAGCACGTAGTCCTTCGACGGGTCGGTCTTGAACATCGGCGGGTCGTCGCAGTCGAGCATCAGCTTGATGCCGCGCGCGGCCATCGTCTTGATCGGGTGGTTGTCGAGGTCGTTGCCGAAGTACACCCACGCCGTCGACACCGGCGTGCACGTGAAGATCACCTGCTCATCGACGCAGCGCTGCATGATCGCTTCGCTCTCCACCACGTGGTAGCCGTGATCGATGCGCTCGCAGCCGAGGAGGTCGAGGCACGTCTCGATGTTGCGCGGCGGCGCGTCCTCCGACGAGTGGGCGGTGAGGTGCAGGCCCGCGTCGCCCGCCATGCGGTACGCCTTCCAGAATCGCTCCGGCGGGAACTCGGCCTCCGCGTAGTCCATGCCGATGCCGATCACCTCGTCGCGCGGATGTTCGAGCATCGTCTCGACCATCGTGACCGCGAGCTCCGGGGTCTCCATGCGGTTCACAGCCGCGATCAGCCGGCACTCGATCCCGTGATCGGTCTGCGCGTCGCGCATGCCGTCGATGAGTCCGTCGACCGCTGTCTCGTACGACACGCCGGCAGCCATGTGCGTGGTCGGGTTGAAGAACATCTCCCGGTAGCGCACGTTGTGCGCCGCCGCATCGGTGAGCGTCTCGTACGCGAGCCGATGGAAGTCCTCTCGATCGATCACCGCGAGCGCACTGTTGTCGTACATGTGCAGGAACTTGTAGATGTCGGGGTAGTCGTAGAGATCTTCCGGCTCGTCGTACTCGGGCAGCGGGACCCCGTGCTTCGTGGCGAGGTCGACCACGGTGCGGGCCTGCACCGACCCCATGAGATGCAGGTGCAAGCTGACCTTGGGGATGGCGTGCAGGAACTCGGGCATGTCCATGGCGCCATTCTCCCAGAACGCGCGCGCGCCGCCGCGCATGTGCGAGGCTGAACGCTGCATGATCGTGCATCTGATCGACGGCACCTACGAGCTGTTCCGGCAGTTCCACGGACAGAAACGCGACACCACACCGGTGGGCCATCTCGGCGCGGCGCGAGGCGTGGTGGCCACCGCGCTGACGATGCTCGAAGGCGGCGCCACGCATGTGGGCGTCGCCACGGATCACGTGATCGAGTCGTTCCGCAACGACATGTGGCCCACGTACAAGACCAGTGCCGGCATGCCCGAGGAGCTCCTCGCACAGTTCGTGCCGCTCGAAGAGGGGCTCGCCGCGCTCGGCGTGGCGGTGTGGCCGATGGTGGAGCTCGAAGCCGACGATGCGCTCGCCAGCGCTGCGGCCGTGGCGAGCGCCGACGAGCGCGTCGACAAGGTCGTGATCTGGACCGTCGACAAGGACCTCGGACAGTGCGTGGGCGGCAAGGTCGAGCAGTACGACCGCAAGAGCGAGCGGTTCCTCGATCCTGCGGCCGTCGAAGCGAAGTTCGGCGTGCCACCGGCGAGCATCCCCGACTACCTCGCCCTCGTCGGCGACAGTGCCGATGGCTTCCCAGGCCTCCCGGGTTGGGGCGCCAAGTCGGCCGGCGCGGTGCTGTCGCGGTACGGCGCCATCGAAGCGATCCCCGACGACGTGCGCGACTGGGACGTGAAGCCGCTGCCTCGTGCGGCCGGTCAGCTCGCCCAGACCCTCGCCGGCGCCCGCGAGCTCGTTGCCGTGTTCAAGGATCTCGCCACGCTGCGCGTCGACGGTCCGGTCGGCTCCGTCGACGACTGGAAGTGGTCGGGGCCCACAGCCGACTTCGCGGTTTGGTCCACCGCGGCCGGATCGCCCAGACTCGCCGAACGCGCCGCGACGCTCGCGGCCGCGAGGGGGTGCTGAACCACCATGAGTGTCGTCGAGGTGAGCCGGCCGCGCGATGGCGTCGCGCTGGTCACCCTCAACCGTCCACAGCAGCGCAACGCCATGAACGCGGCGCTGATCGCCGCGCTCCACGACACGTTCGACGAGCTGCACGCCGACCGCACGTGTCGCGTGATCGTGCTCACGGGCGCCGGCGACGGCTTCTGCGCCGGCCTCGACCTGAAGCAGGGCGCCACGCCCGAATCGGCGAAGGGCCTCGGACGGCCCGAGTCGGGGCTGGCGGTCCAGCAGTCGATCGCCAACCTCGTGCCGAAGATGCGGTCGCTGCGCCCGGTGATCATCGCCGCGGTCAACGGCGCGGCCAGCGGCGGCGGCCTCGCGCTGAGCCTCGCGAGCGACATCCGCATCGCGCACCGCGCGGCTCGGTTCAACGTTGCGTTCGTGCGCGTGGGTCTCTCGGGTTGCGACATCGGCACGTCGTGGTTGCTGCCGCGGCTGATCGGTGCGTCGCGGGCCTACGAGCTCATGCTCACCGGTCGCTTCGTCGATGCCACCGAAGCCGAGCACATCGGCCTCGTGATCAAGACGGTCGACACCGACGTCGTCGACGCCGCGCTCGAGGAAGCCGAGCTGATCCTCGCCAACAGTCCCTTCGGTGTGCACATGACGAAGGAAGTCATGTGGAGCCAGCTCGAGGTGGGCTCCATGCAAGCGGGCATCGATCTCGAGAACCGCACGCAGCTGTTGGCGAGCACGAGCGACGACCTCGTCGAGGCGATGCAAGCGTTCGCTGAGAAGCGACCGCCGCGCTTCGGCCCACGGTCCGACACGCCGAAGGAGGTCGCGCCGTGAACGGTCTGGCCGGGCGGGTCGCGCTCGTCACCGGAGGGGGTCGCGGCATCGGTCGAGCCATCGCGCTCGGCCTCGCAGCCGACGGCGCCAACGTGGCGGTCAACTATCGACGCGACGCCGATGCGGCACGCGAGACCGTCGAAGCGATCAAGAAGCTCGGTGTGCGCGCCGAAGGGTACGAGGCCGACGTGACCGACTTCGCGCAGTGCGAGGCGATGGCCGAGCTCGTGCTCGCCGACTTCGGCTTCGTCGACATCCTCGTGAACAATGCCGGCAACGCGAGCCGTGGCCAGTCGGTGAAGAGCACCGACCCGGCCGAAGTGCACAAGCTGTTCGACACGCACGCCTTCGGCGCGTGGGCGATGTCGAAGGTCGTGATCCCTTCGATGCGCGAGCAGCCGCGTGGCGACATCGTGATGATCTCGTCGGCAACAACGGTGCAGCTCCCCGCGAACAGCGCGCCGTACAACATGGCCAAGGCCGCGCTCGAGGCGCTCGCGTCGACGCTGGCGAAGGAAGAGCGTCGAAACGGTATCCACGTCAACGTGGTCGCGCCCGGCCTCGTCGACACCGAGATGGGACGCCGGCTCGTGAAGGGTGCCATGGGCGTCGAGGACATCCGCACGATGGACACCACGGCCCCGTTCGGTCATGTGTGCACGCCCGAGGAGATCGCCGACGCGGTGCGCTGGGTCGTGAGCGACGCGGCGAGCTACGTGACGAATCAGCGCATCGGCGTCGACGGCGGAGCGTTCTAGGTCCTGGGGCGCGAGATGGCGCACCGCAGGTCGCGTGCGATCATCGAACTGGGGCGCTCACGAACCTGCGAACGCGGCGCGGGCCTGCTCGGCGACGCGGTCGACCTCCGCCGCGTCGGGGAGCGCCTGGCCGGCGAACATGGCCATCTGGAGGCCCGGTCCGTGGGTGCCGAACTCGGCCATCTGCGCGGCCGTGACCGGTTGCACCACGTAGTGAATGTGCCCGGGAACGCCGCCGGCGTGCGACCACAGGCAGTTGTAGACCTGTTCGGCTGTGACGAGCTGCTCGGCGACGGCCGACGCCCGGCGCAGCAGCGGCCCGAGCTCGGCGGCTTCATCGTCGGTGAGGGCAGCCACGCTCGTGACGTGCCGTGCGGGCTTGACGATCAGCGCTCCGAGGCCGAGCGGCCCCACACAGTGCTCGACCAACCAGTGTCGTGCCGTGTGGATGCGGCCACCCGGTAGGGGGAGTCGTCCTTCGGTGAGCGCGCACGCGATGCAGTCCTCCATGACGATGAGCATCCCACGTTCGCCACGAGGGTGATGTAGATCCTCGTCGCCTGCTTCCGCAACACCGACGAGTAGCTGCCGTTGCGTCGAGCTACTGCGTGGCCCAGGCGTGTGCCGCCGCGGCTTCCACGTCCACGTACGCATCGCCGCTCACGTCGACGGTCACCTCATGGATCGTGCCCGTGAACGCGTACGGCGAGTCGTAGTCGGCGACCGGCGTGCCGTCGTCGTAGCCGCAGCACAGCCCCTCGCCGGCGAGCGTGAATCGGAACGGCGACGTGCGCGCGATCTCGCCGGTCGCGACGGCGGTGCCGTCGACGAACAAGGTCGCTGCGAAACCAAACGGGCGGTCTTCGACGGCGGCGAGATCGACCCCCACCACGTGGCGGCCGGCCGCGAGCGGCGCGGCGGCCACGATCGTGGTCACTTCGAGCCCGGCGAAGTTGTACGAGTAGCGCACGACACCGTCGCGCACCCACAACGAGAACCCGCCGAAGCGGCCGCCCTGCGCGAGGAGCACACCCTCGGTGGCGGGCCCCTCCGGAACGTGGAGCACCGCGACGATGCGGTGTGGGCGCAGCTTCGTGTTCGGCGCCACCTCTTCTGGCACCGGTGCAGCACCGGGTCGGAACACCGTGCGCGGGAGGCGCTCGATCGCTTCGGGCCGGCCCACGGCGAACGCGCGCGTCGAGTGCAACGGCAGCGCGCCGTACCGACCCGCCTCGCGCCACCAGAGGTCTTGCATCGTGCGCAGCCGTTGCGGCTCGTCGGCCGCGAGGTCACGGGTCTCGGCCGGGTCGACGGCCACGTGGTACAGCTCCCATCGGTCACTGTCGAACGAGCGCACCGGGTTGTCCTGCTCCGAGTCGGTGTAGCGCACCACACCCATCGAGTGGAACGTCACCGCTTTCCAACCCTCGTGGTAGATGGCGCGGCACGCGAACTGCTCGTAGTACTGCGTGAGCCGATGCTCGGGCGCGGCTGCATCGCGCAGCGACGGCACGAGGCTCGCACCCGCGATCGGCTCCTGCGGCTCGCCGTTGAGGGTGGCCGGCATCGTCACGCCGCACACGTCGAGGATCGTCGCACCGATGTCGACGGCGTGCGTGTATTGGTGGCGCACTGCGCCCGCGTCGGTCGTGCCGAGCGACGGCGGGGCGGCCACGATCAACGGATCGCCGATGCCGCCCTCGTGCGTCTCGCGCTTCCACCGCTTGAACGGCGTGTTGCCCGCGAACGCCCAACCCCACGGGTAGTGGCCGTAGCTGTTGGGGCCGCCGAGGTCGTCGAGGCGCGCCATGGTGCCGGCGAGGTCGTGGGGGAGACCGTTGAACAGGAAGTTCTCGTTGAACGTGCCGAACGGTCCGCCTTCGGCCGAGGCCCCGTTGTCGGAGAGCAGCATCACCACGGTGCGGTCGAGCTCGCCGCTGTCGTCGAGGAAGTCGAGGAAGCGTCCGATGTGGTGGTCGGTGTGCGACAGGAAGCCGGCGTACACCTCCATCATGCGCGCGTAGGCGCGCTGCTCGTCGGCCGGCAGCGTCGCCCATTCCTGCACCCACTCGGGTCGTTCCGACAGCACGGTGTCGCGCGGCAGGAGACCCATCGCGACCTGGCGGGCGTGCGTTTCGCTCCGCCATTCGTCCCAGCCCGCGTCGAAGCGCCCGCGGTAACGGTCGATCCACTCGCGCGGCGCGTGGTGCGGCGCGTGGCAGGCGCCGAGCGCGTAGTACATGAAGAACGGCTTGCGCGCGTCGACGGCGCGCAGGTCGCTCACCATCGTGACCGCGTGGTCCGTGAGGTCTTCTGTGAGGTGGTAGCCGGGCGGGAACGCGTCGCCGCGCAACACGGTGTTGTCGTTCACGAGGTCAGGTGCCCAGTGGTTCGTCTCCGCACCGATGAAGCCGTAGTGGCGTTCGAAGCCCTGGCCGAGCGGCCACCGGTCTCGAGGTGCGGCGGCGTGCACCTCGTCGCTCGGTGCGAGATGCCACTTGCCGACCGCGAAGGTGGCCCAACCTTCGCGGCGCAGCACCTCGCTCACGAACCCGCACGACTTCGGGATGCGGCCGTTGTAACCAGGGAAGCCCATGGCGAGATCGGTGATGCCGCCGATCGCACACGTGTGATGGTTGCGCCCCGTGAGCAGGCACGCTCGGGTGGGAGAGCACATCGCCGTGGTGTGGAAGCTGCGGTACCGAAGGCCGCGGGCGGCGAGCGCGTCGATGTTCGGCGTGTCGATGTCGGAGCCGAAGCAGCCGAGCTGCGCGTAGCCCACGTCGTCGAGCACGATCAGCACCACGTTGAGCGCGTCGTGGGGCGGGCGGGGCGCCATCGGCCACGCCGGCACCGAGTCGGAGAGCGTGGTGCCGATGCGGCCGGGGAAGGGCTCGCCGTCGCGGTAGGTGAGAACCATGCGCCGGACGGTATGCGGTCCGGCACCCGAGTAGCGTCCCGGCCCCATGAACGCCCGTCGGCTGTGGCGCGAAGCATCACCCGCGCTGCTGCCCTGGGCGGCGTCGCGGGTCGTGGTGCTCGGCGCCCTCGGCACGGCACGGTTCCTGCACAACGAGGGCAAGCTCGCGGCCGCCGTGGCTCCGCCGTCGCTCTTCGAGTGGGACGCGTCGTTCTATCGGAGCATCGCCCGGCACGGCTACGCGTCGGTGGCGGCGAACGATGGGTTGCGCTTCTTCCCGCTGTACCCGCTCGTGGCACGCCTGCTCGGTGGCAGCGACCTCGCGTTGCTGGGCCTCGCGAGCTTCTGCACGTTCGCGTTCTTGGTGGTGCTGCGCGTGCTCGCGCGCGAATGGGTCGACGACCGTGCTGCCGAGCGCGTGGTGTGGCTCGCGGCGCTCGGCCCCGGTGCGCTCGCCACCGTGATGGGTTACGCCGAACCGCTCTACCTGCTGCTCGCGGCCGTCTGCCTCCTCGCGCTGCGCCGCAGCACGCACGCCGCGCTCGCAGTGGCGGGCGTCGCCGCGGCGCTGGCGGCCCTCACCCGCCCGGTCGGCGTGCTGCTCGTGATCGTGTTCGCGGTGGAGCTCGTGCGACGGCGTGACTGGCGAGTCGGTGCGGCGGGTGTCGGCGCACCGCTCGGGCTCTTGGCGTTCCTGTGGTGGTCGCGCACTGCGGGATATGGGTTCACCGACCCGTTGCGGCTGCAGTCGAAGGAGAACCTGCGCGGCAAGCTCGTCGACCCGGTGCGCGCGCTGCTCGGCGCGGCGAAGGACACATTGGTCGACCATCGCATCGGGCCGGGCATGCATCTCGTGTGGGCACTGGCCGCGCTCGCGTTGTGCGTGGTCGCGTTGCGCCGGTTGCCGCTCGGCCCGGCGCTCTACGGCGCGCTCGCCGTGCTGGTGGCGCTCACGAGCCGCAACCTCGACAGCTTCGAGCGCTACCTGCTCGCGGCGTTCCCGGTGCTCGTCGCCGCGGCCGCACTGCGCTCCACCCGCGACAGCGACCGTGTGGTGCTCGCCCTGCTCGGCGCCGCGCTCACCGCCACCAGCATCCTCGCGTTCACCGCGGCCGCTATCCCCTGACCACCGTCGGTTCGGGCCCTGGGTCGGGCCTTGTTTCGGGTCTGGGGTGTCGCACCGGGCCCGTACCCTGGAGGGCATGGATGTGCGGCCGGCAGCAGGGACGATCCCCGACGCGCCCGGCTCGTATCAGTTCGTCGACCGCGAGGGCCGGGTCATCTACGTCGGCAAGGCCAAGAGCCTGCGCAGCCGGCTCTCGAACTACTTCGCGCCGCCGCACACCCTCGCCGACCGCACCCGCCAGATGGTCGAAGCCGCCGACCACGTGGAGTGGATCGTGGCCGGCAACGAGGTCGAGGCGTTCTTCCTCGAGTTCAACCTGATCAAGCGGCACAAGCCGCGCTTCAACATCCGTCTCAAAGACGACAAGAGCTATCCCTTCCTCGCCATCACCCTCGACGAGGAGTGGCCGCGTGCGATGGTGCTGCGGGGCAAGAAGCGCAAGGGCGTGAAGTACTACGGGCCGTTCGCGCACGCCTACGCGATCCGCGAGACCCTCGACCTCCTGCTGCGCACGTTCCCGATCCGCACGTGCACGAACCCGAAGTTCGACCGGCACAAGCGGCTCGGCCGACCCTGCCTCTACGCCCACATCGAGAAGTGCGCGGCCCCGTGCGTCGCCGACATCGATCACGACGCCTACATGAGCCTCGTGGGCGAGCTCATCGAGTTCCTCGACGGCGACACCGACATCATCGTGCGGCGCCTCGAACAGCGCATGCGCGACGCTGCCGACGGCCTCGAGTTCGAGCTGGCGGCCCGGTTGCGTGACCAGCTCGCGAGCGTGCGCAAGGCCATCGAGCGCCAGCAGATGGTGGGTGCACGCGAAGAGGACTACGACCTGCTCGCGCTGGCGGAAGACGAGCTCGAAGCGAGCGTGCAGGTCTTCTACGTGCGCAAGGGTCGTGTGGTGGGGCGCAAGGGCGTCGTCGTCGACAAGGTGGAGGAGCTCGATCGCGCCCAGCTCGTCGCCCGGGTCGTCGAGCAGCTCTACGCCGACGCACCACCCGACGAGATCCCGAAGGAGATCCTCGTCCCCGATGATCCCGAAGACCCCGAGCTCTACGAGGAGTTCCTGTCGATGCAGCGCGGCTCGCGGGTGCGCATTCGCGTGCCGCAGCGCGGGGGCAAGCGCGAGCTGTTGCAGACAGCAACGCTCAACGCTCGTGAGGCGTTCGCGCGACACAAGCTGAAGCGGGCCTCCGATCACAACGCCCGTGCCCGCGCGCTCGTCGCGCTGCAAGACGCCCTCGATCTTCCCGAGGCGCCGTTGCGCATCGAGTGCTTCGACATCTCCAACATCCAGGGCACCGACATCGTCGGGTCGATGGTCGTCATGGAAGACGGCCTCCCGAAGCGCAGCGAGTACCGGCGCTTCAAGGTGAAGACGCTCGACGGCCAAGACGACTTCGCGTCGATGGAAGAGGTGCTGAGCCGCCGCTTCCGCAACTACCTGCGGGAGCGCGACGAGGGCGCGCACAGCGGCAAGCGGTTCAGCTACCCACCGAACCTGCTCCTGATCGACGGCGGCAAGGGTCAGCTCGGGGTGGCGGTGCGGGTGCTCGAAGAGCTGGGTCTCGAGGAGATCAGCGTGGCGAGCCTTGCGAAGCGCTTCGAAGAGGTGTACCGGCCGGGTGACCCGGAGCCGATCCGCATCCCGCGCGATTCGGAGTCGCTGTACCTGTTGCAGCAGATCCGAGACGAGGCCCACCGGTTTGCCATCACCTACCACCGCAAGCTGCGCGACAAGCGCATGACTCGCAGCATCCTCGACGACGTTCCGGGCCTCGGGCCCACGCGCCGCGCCCGGCTGCTCAAAGAGCTCGGGAGCGTCAAGCGCCTCCGCGAGCTCTCGGAGGAGGAGCTCGTCGCCATCGCGTGGCTCCCTGCCAACGTCGCCCGGGCGACATACGCTGCATTGCACCAGCGTCGCTGAGCCGGCTCGCCGGGTATCCCCAGATGAGTCGGTAGCGGTCGCCTGAACGGTTGTCGCGCAGACTGCCGCGAGGTGTCGATGAACGTTCCCGAGCTCGACGTCACGATCATCACCGGCATGTCCGGTGCGGGCCGGTCCGAAGCCGCGAACGTGCTCGAAGACCTCGGCTTCTTCGTGATCGACAACCTGCCGCCTGCGCTCATCACGAAGGTCGCCGAGCTGGCGCGCGGCCAGGAGCGCACCCGCTACGCGCTCGTGGTCGACGTGCGCTCGGGTGACTTCCTTGCCGCGCTCGGCGATGCGCTCTCGGACCTGCGGGCCGAGGGGGGCCAGGCCCGGATCGTGTTCCTCGACGCGGCCGACGACGTGCTCGTGCGCCGGTACGAAGCGTCTCGCCGGCGGCATCCGGCGAGCGAGGGCGAGGGCGTGATCGAGGGCATCGAACGTGAACGCGCGTTGCTCGGCGAGCTGAAGGGCGAAGCCGATGTGATCGTCGATACGTCGAGCCTCAACGTGCACGAGCTGCGCGATCGCCTGCGCGAGCTGTTCGCCGACGAAGAAGCCGCGCACCACGCGCGTCTGCAGACGAGCGTTGTCAGCTTCGGCTACAAACACGGCCTGCCCCTCGACGTCGACATGGTGCTCGACTGCCGTTTCCTTCCGAACCCGCACTGGGTGGAATCGTTGCGGCCGCTCACTGGTCGAGACCGGCCGGTGCGCGAGTACGTGCTCGGCCAGCGCGACACGCGGGCATTCTTGAAGGAGGTCGACCGGCTCGTCGCGCTGTTGCTGCCGGCGTTCGAGCGCGAGGGCAAGTCGTACCTGTCGATCGGTGTCGGTTGCACGGGCGGGCGGCACCGCAGCGTGGTGATCGCCACCGAGCTCGGTGCGCTGCTCGCCAAGCGCGGGTACACGGCGCGCGTCGCGCACCGGGACGTCGATCGTGGGTGACTCAGGCAGACGCGGCCCCGGCGAGCAGGGGAGTGGCGCCGACACGCTGTCGTTCTCGTGGCCCGAGGGCTTCGATTCGGGCCCGGTGCCGGGCGGCCCGAAGGTGGTCGTGCTCGGTGGGGGTCACGGCTTGTCGGTGGCGTTGCAGGCGGCGCGCGAGTACGCCGGGTCGATCGCGGCGATCGTGAGCGTGGCCGACGATGGCGGGAGCTCGGGCCGGTTGCGCCGCGCGCTCGATGTGCCGCCGCCGGGCGATCTGCGCAGAGCGATCGGCGCGCTCGCCGCCGAGGCGAGCCTGTGGCCCGAGGTGCTCGAGCACCGTTTCGCCACCGGCGAGCTCGAGGGTCACACCGTGGGCAATCTCATGCTCGTCGGCCTGGTCGACGCACTCGGCTCGATCACGGCGGCGTGCGCGGAGCTGGGACGCGTGGCCGGCGCACTGGGCAACGTGTACCCGGCCACCATGGACGCGGTCACGTTGCGCGCCGAGGTCGCGGGCGAGATCGTCGACGGCCAGGTGGCAATCCAGCAGGCCGCCGCGCGCGGGCGAGTGCGTGCCGTGCAGCTCCTCCCGACCGATCCGCCCGCGGTTCCCGCCGCGCTCGGAGCCATCATGGAAGCCGATCAGGTGGTGATCGGTCCGGGGTCGCTGTTCACGAGCGTGGTCGCATCGGTGGTCGTTCCCGAGATCCGTGCCGCGATCGCGCTCACTCCGGGCCGCGTCGTGCTGGTCGCCAACGTGGCGCCCGAGCATCCCGAGACACGCGACCTCGACGGCACCGACCATCTGCTCGCCGTGCTCGAGCACCGCGTGCGCGTCGACACCTTCCTCTACGACCGCACCGGGCTCCTCAGCGTGAACGAAGCGTTCGTGTTCGAGCACGGCGTGATGCCCGTGGGTGCCGATCTCGGTGCCGACGGCGGTGGCCGCCACGATCCGCGCCGGTTGGCCAAAGCGCTCGCCGACTTGCAGTAGCCGATGACGAAGGCGCAGCGCCCTTCGCGATCACGACTCGTCGTGGCCGGCATCGCGTGCGTCGCGTTGGCGTTGACCGCGGCGGTGGTGATCGAGCGCTCCGGCGCGCGACCCGCGTCGGTGCGGGTGAGCATC
>JADGOO010000012.1 GCA_017882905.1 Acidimicrobiia bacterium
GTTCTCGACGGCCTCGACGTGGCCGTGCTCGCGGCCGGCATCGGCGGGATCTCGCCGGTGCGCCAGCTCGACCTCGCGCAGTGGGACCGGGTCCATGCCGTGAATACGCGCGGCGCCGCCGTGTGCCTCCGCGAGTGCGCCAACGCCATGATCTCGAGTGGGCGGCGTGGCGCGATCGTGGCGGTCACGTCGATCTCGGGCTTCCTCGCCGACCGCGGCCTGGCGCCCTACGCGGCGAGCAAAGCGGGCCTCGCCGAGGTGGTGCGCATCGCGGCCCGAGAGCTCGGACCGCACGGCATCCGCGTGAACGCGGTCGCGCCCGGCACCACCGAGACGCCGATGTTCGCGGCCACCGATCGCAACCCCGGTTACCGCGAGCGGGTCGTGGCGCGCACGCCCCTCGGTCAGGTGGGGGCGGCCGACGGCGTGGCCCAGGCGATCGTGGCCATCGCGCAGCTCGACTGGGTGACGGGCCAGATCCTCGCGGCCGACGGTGGCGTCTCGCTGTTCTCGCCGATCGATCCCTTCCCCGACGGGCCGACGGGGCACTGACATGCACCTGCATCATGCCGCGTTGTGCCCCACCGATCTCGAGGCCTCGCTGCGGTTCTGGCGCGACGGCATCGGTCTCACGGTGCTCATGGATCATCACTTCGACGGCGATTGGCGCACCCTGTTCGGCGCCGCGACCGCCCGGCTGCACTCGATCTTCCTCGGCGATCCGCGCCAGCCCAATACCGGCGTGGTCGAGCTCGTCGTGTTCGAAGCGGGCGACGAACGCGCGGCGACCACGGCGAACGCGGCCGCGAGCGCGTCGTTCGTAGCCGGGTTCTTCTTGTTGTCGTTCTACGTCGACGACATCAACGACACCGTGGCGCGACTCGACGGTCTCGGCGTGTTGCGCGACCTGCGACGCATCACCGTTCCCGGCGCGCGGCCCGACGCGCGAGTGGACATGGCGACCGTGCGCGATCCCGACGGAGTGCTCGTTGAGCTGATCGCGGGCGCGTCGGCCTGAACCGCGAACGACCTACCGGCTACTTGACGGTGATCGTCGCGTGCATGCCGGCCTGTTCGTGGCCCGACACCGTGCAGTAGATCGTGTACGTGCCCGGCGTGAGCGCCCACGCGAACGTCTGCGCACCCGACGAGTCGGAGTGCAGCTCGGGTGCGCCCGGGCCGGGCGGGTGGAAGGCGAGCGTGTGACCGCTGGCGCCCGCGTAGTCGAAGGCGATGCAACCGGCCTTCACGCTGCTGACCGACACGGCGAGCTTCAATGAGGCGAGGGCCGTGACCTTGATCGTGGCCGTGACCGGCTTGCACGCCACGATCGCGGCGGCCTTCTTCTCCTGGCTGCTGCCGACGGTGATCCAACCCGTGAAGAGCAGGCCGGCGAGCGCGACGGCAACGGTGATGGCGAGCGTGTGCGAGCGCATTCGTGGCGCGGCCGACAGCGCCGAGGCGCCGAAGAGGATCGAGGCCGTCACGAAGGCGGCCACGACGACGGCGATCGTGTCGGTGCCCGAGATCAGCGCGCGAGAGAGGTTCAAGACGTAAAAGAGGATGACGCCCACCGCGACCACGGGGATCACGAGCGGCGACAGGTAGCGGTCGACGTAGGTCTGGCCGCCAGTGGACCTCGGCCGCTTCACCGGCGCCGCGGGCGCGGCCGGCTCAGCGGTCGCCACGGTCGCATCAGTGGTCGTGTCGGTCGGCTCGGTCGACTCGTCGCTCATGAGTGGTGCAATCCCAGCAGGTCTCGGTCGAGGTCACGGGCAACCTTGCGGGGCACCGGCCTCGAGGTGGACTCCTCGGCGGCATTCCAACGGAAGAACACGATAGTGATCACGATCCACGACACCACACCCGCACCGGTCTTCATGATGATCCCGGCGACGTTCTGGTCGGAGAGGGCGCTGATGCCCCACAGCCGCCCGAAGTGCTCGTAATCGGTGTAGAGCGGGTGCGCGCCGTACGACAAGAACGCGGCGGGCAGCGTGGGCAGCACCCCTTGCAGGAACAGGTACATCATCCGTAGGGGCGGCGTGAGCCGCGGGACCTCGGGCAGCGGCGAGATCACCGGCATCCACACGATGAGCGCGCTCAGCAACACGATCGTGTGCAGACCGAAGTGGATCAGGCCGTTGCGCAGGCCGAGCGACACGGTGGCCGGCACGTGCATCAGCACGAGCACCAAGTTGAAGATCAACGTGGCCGGGAAGAAGCGAGCAAGGCGCCGCATCACACCCATGAGGTGCAGGCGATCCAGGATCAGCCGCGCCAGCCACGTGGGTGTGCCCAACAGCAGCAACGGCGCGCACACCATCGAGTACGTGAGGTGCTGCACCATGTGGATGCTGTAGAGGTACCGCTCGCCGAGCTCGTGGATGGGCCAGTCGGACGCCACCAACATCGCCGCCGCGCCCGCGCCGAAGCAGATCAGCTGCAGCCGCGACACGATCTGATCGCCCTTGGGCGCGTGCAGCGGACCGAGGCGAACGATCGCGATCGCATAGCTCGCGACCAGGCCGCCGACGATCAGCCACACGTCGGGGTGGGCCTCGAAGGCGGGGAACGGAGCCCTCATCGGGAGCCGGTCACCTCGGCACGTGGTTGTACGCGGGCTGGAACGCGTGCAGCACGAGCGCCACGATGGTGAACAGGATCAGCGCACCGGTGAGCCCCAGGATG
Source organism: Acidimicrobiia bacterium (assembly GCA_017882905.1). Taxonomy (GTDB): domain Bacteria; phylum Actinomycetota; class Acidimicrobiia; order IMCC26256; family PALSA-610; genus Chersky-683. Next base: position 2,692 of record JADGOO010000012.1, read on the forward strand.
AAGAAGCGGCGCAGCGTGCGGCTGTCGGTCTTGAGGTGCATGTACCACGACACCACGAGGGTGAACTTCACGACGGCCATCACCCCGAGCATGAGGATGATCCAGTTCGGCCCGATCGTCTTCTCGTCGACGTAGGAGACGGCGATCTCGAGTGCCGTGATGATCACCAGCACCACGCCGATGACCACGTACTGGACGGGCTGCGGGTGCGCGTGCTGAGCCGGAGCGTGGGCGGGGCCGGCCAACACGGGCACGGCGCCTTCCGACGCGGGGACGGGCAGCGTCTCGGTGCTGTCGCTCAACGGACGGTCCTTCGCATCACTTGTACGGGATGAGGTAGATCGCCGTGAAGATCACGATCCACACGATGTCGACGAAGTGCCAGTAGAGGCCGGCCACCTCGACCGCTTCGGCCTTGTCGGCACCGAGCTTGCCCTGCAGCGAGCGCTGGTACAGCGACAGCAACCAGAAGATGCCCACGGTGACGTGCGCGCCGTGCAAGCCCGTCATCACGTAGAACGTGCTGCCGAACGTGCCCGAGCTGAGGTGAAGGCCCTCGCGGTAGAAGTTCGTGAACTCGTAGACCTGGCCCGAGATGAACGTGAGGCCGAACAGAATCGTGGCGCCGAGCCAGATCCGCAGGCGGCGCTGATCGCCCCGCTGGATCGCGGCGAGAGCGAGCACCATCGTGAGCGAGCTCATCAACAAGATGAAGCTCGTGCACGACGTGAACGGGATGTCGAACAGCTGCTTGGGCTGCAGGTTCGGACGCGTGGCCGCAGGCAGGAAGTTGTCGCGGCCGCGGAAGATCAGGTACGTGGAGATGAACGCACCGAAGAACAAGCACTCCGACGACAGGAACACCCACACCGCGAGCTTCGTGTTCGAGATGCCCGTGTTCGTCTCGGGGTGATCCGCGCCGTGCGCCGCGCCCGGCGCCTCGAGCGCGCCGGGTGCCGCCGCGGTGGTGGTCATGCGTGCCCCTCTTCCACCGCCGTACCGGGTTCGACGGCCCATGCGGTGATGCTGAACATCACCACGAGCACGCCGGCCGCGAGCGTCCACCAGTTCTTGTACACGAAGCCGTAGCCCATGACGGGCAGACCCGCGGCGAGCACCATCGGCCAGTACGACGGCGACGGCAGGTGGATGTTGTGCGCGTCGACGGCTTCGTGCTCACCCGCATCGGAGCCACCCGACGGCAAGCGCACGAGCCGACCCTCGTCGTCTTCGGTGTACTTCTTGTGCCAGAAGTCGTCGAACTCGTGCACCTCGGGGACTTCGAGGAAGTTGTACTCGGGAACCGGCGACGGCAGGCTCCATTCGAGCGTGCGGCCGTCCCAGGGGTCGGCGGCACCGGCCATCTCGCGCCGCTTGGCCGAGACGACCACGTTCACGA
>JADGOO010000103.1 GCA_017882905.1 Acidimicrobiia bacterium
AGCGGATCGAGCCGTGCCGCTCGACGTTGCGCTTCGGCAGCAATCCCATGACGCTCTTGGAGAGCACCGACTTGCCACAGCCCGATTCACCCACGATGCCGAGGGTCTTGCCGCGCTCGAGCGAGAAGCTCACGCCGTCGACGGCGCGCACCAGCCCACGCGGGGTGCGGAAGTACGTCTTGACGTCGGTGACTTCGAGCAACGCACCGTCGAGGGGCGCTTCGCGGAACCGTTCGTCGCTCATAGGGTGGTCTCGCGGGCGTCGAAGTGGGCACGGATCACGTCGCCGAGGAAGTTGAGCGACAGCACCGTGAGGAAGATGCAGATGATCGGCGTGAACACGAGATAGGGGTGATCGCGCAGGTCGCTCTGCGCATAGACCGCGATCATGTTGCCGAGCGACGGCTTCGTGGTGAAGTCGACGCCCACGCCGAGCAGCGCGAGACCGCCTTCGGCGACGATGACGACGGCGATGGCGAGCAACGCGATCGAGAACATCGCGGGCAGCACGTTCGGGAGCACTTCACGCGTCATCACGCGGTAGCTCTTGGCTCCTTGGGCGCGCGCCGCGGTCACGAAGTCGCGTTCCGACCACGTGAGCGCACTCGCACGGGTGATGCGTCCGAGCGGTGGAGCCGACACGATGCCGAGCGCGATCACGAGGATGATCTCCACGGGAAGGCCCGCGCCCTGCGACGGATCGCCACGCAAGAACGCGCTCAACGACATCGCCAGGATCAGCGCCGGAACGGCGAGCAAGATGTCGAAGAGCATGCTGATGACGAGGTCGATCTTGCCCTTGAAGTAGCCGGCGATCAGCCCGAGGCTGCCACCGACGAGGATGCCGGCGCTCACCGCGCCGATCGCGATGATGAGCGATTCGCGCGCCCCGTAGATGGTCTCGGCGAGCACGTCGTGGCCGTTCGTGTCGAGTCCGAGGATGTGGCCGGCCGTGCCGGGCCCGTCGCCGGCGAAGTCGAGGTACAGGTGCGTAGGGCTGCCGACGGGCAGGATCGGCGCCAGGATCGCCGAGCCCACGAGCAACCCGAGCCAGCCGATCGCGAGCCAGCCCGCGATGCCGAGCCGCTTCTGATGCGATACCTCGACGCCTGCCGCGGCGCCTTGAAGCTGCGGAGTGCCTAGGTTCAGCGGGCCGGCGGAGAGCTCAGGCGCGACCAAGACGGACCCTCGGATCGAGTCGGGAGTACAGCAAGTCGATCAAGACGTTCATGAACACGTACACGATCGCCACGAGCGCGACCACGCTCTGGAGCGCCACGTACTGACGGCCGCGGATCGCGCCCGTGAGCACCGTGCCCAATCCGGGCAGGCCGAAGACGATCTCGACCACCACAGTGCCACCGATCAGCGCACCCACGTTGAGCCCGGCGATCGTGAGCAGCGTGAGGCTCGACGGTTGCAGCGCGTGGCGCCACAGGATCCGCTTGGTCGAGATGCCCTTCGAACGGGCCATCGTGATGAAGTCTTCTTGCAGCGTGGCGATCATGTCGCTGCGCAACACCCGCATGTACCCCGCGATCTGGCCGACCGACAGGCTCAGCGCAGGCAGGATCATGCTCTTGATGTGCAGCACGAAGTTGTCGGTTGGATGCACGTACCCGTTGTTCGGCAGCCAACCCAAGCGCACCCCCACGAAGTACGCGAGCACCAGACCCAGTGCAAAATCGGGGATGGCGATCGCCCCGAACATCGTTGCGTTGAGTAATCGATCGAATCGAGAGCCCGCGACATACGCACTGAACACGCCGAGTGGGATGGCGATGAGCAGCGTGAGCATCATCGAATAGACGATCAGCTGCGCGGTGACCGGCCACGAGTTGCCGACATCGGCCGACACCGGGTCCTTGCCCGACGAGCGGTAGTAGTTGCCCAGGTCGCCCCGGACGAACTTGCTCAGCCAGTTCCAATACTGCTCGTAGATCGGCTTGTCGAGCTTGTTCTCGACGATGATCGCCCGCTTGACCTCAGGTGGAGCGATCGGAGCGATCGTGGTGACGGGGTCACCCGGCAGGAGCTGGAGCAGGAAGAAGGAGAAGAACGTCACACACAGCAGCACGATGACGAGCCGCGCCAGGCGCCGCACAAGGAACGCCATGTCTCCTACTTCCTGCTCGTAGCTTCCCGATTGCTCAGATCAGACCTCGCTGAGTGTCCGCGGCCGTCATGACTTCCAGACGCCGGCGGGGTCGACACCGCTCGTGAAGCCCGGGAACGGCTTGGCACCGTTCGGGAGCAGGAGCGTGCCCACACCATTGACCGTCTTCTGGTGAGGGATGGCCCAGATTGCGTAGAAGCCCCAAGCCTCCCAGAGGTTCTTCGCGAACTGGCGGTTCACGTCCTCGTAGAGCGCCTGACGCTGGGCCTCGTTGTCGGTTGCCCGAGCCTGGTCGAGGTCCTTGTTGATCTGCGGGTCGTTGAACCCGCTGAAGTTGACGATGTTGTCGCACGCCCCGCTGGCGTTGCCGCAGTGCCACCACACGTACTCGGTGTCGGGGTCGAAACCGGGGTGGTTGCGCCAGCCGATGGCGTCGAACTGCTTGCCGATGGCGGCGTTGATGCCGGCCGACTCGTCGAGCGCCTGCACGTGCACCGTCATGCCGGCCTGCTGGAGGTACGACTTGATGAAGTCGAGGTCCTGCAGGGCGTTGGGGTCGGTGCCGGCCGACACGAACGTCAGCGTGAGCGGCTTGCCCGTCTCCTGCGTGTACTTCTTGACGAGTGCCTTGGCCTTCACCGGGTCGTAGCTCGGCAGCCCGGCGTCTTTCAGGTAGCCCTTCACGCCCGGACCGAACGGACCGGACGCCGGCGCCAGCACGTTGAGGTAGCGCACCTTGTCGAGCTGGGTGCGGTCGACGGCGTAGGCGAATGCCATGCGGGCGTCGATGTTGCTGAACGGCAGCTTCGTGGCGTTCAGCATCGTGTACGAGAGCTCGGGGTACTTGTCGCTCTCCGATTCCTTGATCTGGTTCGACGACGCGAAGCCCCGGTACTGCTTGACGTCACGCGCAGTGTCGTCGAGGAGCATGTCGATGTTGCCCGACTGGATGCTGTTCACCATCTGCTGGCTCTCGACGATCGGTCGGAAGATGATCGAGTCGAGGTAGGGCAGCTGCACGCCCTTGGAGTCTTTGCGCCAGTAGCTCGGGTTCTTGACCAGCGTCATGTGGTCGTTCTTCTTCCACTCCTTGAGCATGAACGGCCCCGTGCCGACCAGGTCGCCGGCGCAGTTGTTCACGTCGCGGAGCTGCTTCTCGGCGGCCATGCCGAGGCGGCCCGACGAGTAGAGCGTGGCCGGGAACGCCGACCACGGGCCCGTCATGTCGACCTCGACGGTGAGCGGGTCGATCACCTTCACGGCCTTGACGAGCTTGAACACGAAGATGAAGAGCTGGGGCTTGCGCAACGGGAATGCGCCCCGGTAGGCGTCGAGGTTGTCCTTGACGACGGCGGCGGTCAGGTCAGTGCCGTCGTGGAACTTGATGCCACTGCGCAGTTTGATCGTCCAGGTCGTGAACGTCGCGTTCGGCGTGACCGACTGCGCCAGGTACGGCACGTAGTGGTCGTTCTCATCGGGGACCGTGAGTGTGTCGTAGATCGACCGGGCGATCTGGATGCCTGAGATCGCGAGCTGCGCCTCGGGCAGGCAGAGCCCGCCGGAGGTTTCGGCGGGCAGACCCCAGGTCACCGTTCCGCCCGGCTTGGCCGGGCCCTCGCCGGCGTTGCCGAGCTGCTGGCCCTCGGTCGTGACGGTGTTGTTCTTGGCCTTGCTGTTGCTGCTGCTGCTACCGCACGCGGCGGCAAGCATCCCAAGGCACAAGAGGCCGGCAACGGCCTTCGTGGTACGCGCGCGGTACCGGTTGGTCACGGTCCCCCCTGTTCGCCCGCCGCAGCGGGTGGTGCTGACACTGCTGGTTTGCGGTAGCCCCGACGGGGACCGTTGTGCGGTGTGCTGAACGGGATCCTGGTACGGGATCCTGATCTCGGTGCTGCGTCGACCAGCGGATGTGACCGCCGTCACAGCGGACTATACGCACGAAACCTACGGAGGTGGGGTCGGGTCTGTCAACGAACGACCAGGTGACGCGTGCCCTCCCCGGCCGCCATCTCGATCCGTTCCGGGCGCAGCGAGACCCGCGCGCCGACCACCTCGGTGCGTTCGGATGCTTCCAGCGCGACGATGTCGTCGAGACGCGCGTAGCAACGTCCACCGGGCACGTCGCACACCAGCAGACCCCACTCCGGCGCACCGTCGCGCCCGTGCACCACGGAGTACGCGGCGACCGTGGCTCGGCCCTCATAGTGATCCACGATCGCAAGTGGCGCCGGGAGTGCACTCGCGAGCGCGTCGTAGTCGGGCGGCCGTGGCGTGCCCGGCGTCGTCGACCACACGCCGGCCACGTGCTTCGTGTTGGCCATACCCACGCCGGTGGTGAGCCCGAGATCACCGGCGTGCTCGCGCAGCACGCGCGCCATGTGCGCGATCGCGTGCGTCATGTACCCACTGCCCGGGCCACCGTGATACGCCAACCCGCCCGTGACGGTGAGTGGCCTGGTATCGCTCGCCTGCATGCCCAGCGCGTCGCGTGCGAAGTTCAGGCTCGAGCCGAAGCACGAGTACAGGTCGAGATGCGCCACGTCGTCGGCACCCGCACCCGCGTTCCGCAGCGCCTCGCCGATCGCGGCGTGCATCGCCGGGCTCCGGTGCAGCTCGGCATGCTCGGCGACGTAGACCGGATCAGCCGCGTACGCCCAACCGCGCAGGTACACACGGGCGTCGCGCGACACGCCGAGGCGGTCGGCCGCCTCCTCGCTCGCCACGATGAACGCGCCGGCCATGTCGACGTCCATCACCGCGACCATGTACTTCGTGTACGGGTACCCCACCATGCGGTTCTCGGCGCGCGGCACGAGGATGTCGTCGACCGTGCGCTCGATCGGGAACCAGGCATCGTCGGGGTGCGCAGCCGCGACCGCCGTCATCGGGCTCATCATCTCGGCGAGCGACCGACGGTAATCGTCGAGCGGCACGCGCCGGTAGGCCCGACGGGCGTTGTCGAACAGCGCGAATGTGAGCCATGCCGGGAACACGTCGTGCGCCAGCTCGGCCGGATGGAACGGCGCCTCCCATGGGAACGGCCGCCGCTCGTCGGGCGCGAACGAGTAGGTGAGGCGATCGCCGCGCTTCTTCGCGGCGGCCTGGGTCGCCAAGCTCTCCGCGCTCACGATCGCGACCACATCGAGATCGCCCGCGAGGATCCGCTCGGCGGCGCGGTTCGCGAGCTGCTGGGGCGTGGTGCCACCGATGCCCGTGTAGTGCAGATTCGGAGGATCGACGCCGAGACGGTCGGCGAGGCGGCGCGGCGCGTCGTCGTACTGCCAAGTCTGCGAGTACACGACTTCGAGCGAGTCGATGCGCCCGAGCACGCCGGCCGCGCCCGAGTCGTGCGCCGCGTCGGCCACGACCTCGGTCCACATCTCGAGCGGCTCGGGCGCGTCGAGGCCGCGCCACGTGCGCGTCGCCACACCGATGATGCAGGGGTTCGTTCCCATTGGTCAGCGAGCCTGCCAGCGCGGCGGACGCTTCTCCGCGAACGCGAGTGGGCCTTCCTTGGCGTCTTCGCTCGAGAAGACGAAGCTCGACAGCTTCGATTCGCGTTCGAAGGCGGTGCGCAGGTCGCGGCCGAGTCGCTCGAGTATCGCCGCGGCCGCGTCGTCGGGCGCTATCACCTCGCGCAGCTCACGTACCGCGTCGCGGATGCGCCGGATCTCTTCTTCGTCGTGGTAGAGGCCCGAGAGCGCGCTCTGCTTCGTGGCCTGCACCGCGAGTGGGGCGTTGGCCACGATGCGCGCCGCGTACGCACGCGCCGCGTCGAGCAGCTGATCCTTCGGCACGACCGCGTTGAGCAAGCCCATCTCGTAGGCGCGTTGCGCCGGGATGAGATCGGCGCACAGCAGGAACTCCATCGCCTGCGCCCACGGCACCTGGCGCGGCAGGCGCACGGTGGTGCCGCCGCCGGCGAACAAGCCCCGCTTCGGCTCCATGACGGCGAACTTCGCTTCCGGGCAGGCAACCCGGATGTCGGTACCACCGAGCATCTCCATGCCGCCGGCCGTGCAGAACCCGTTCACGGCGGCGATGACCGGCTTGTTGAGCTCGTAGTTGCGCAGCACCGCCTTCGTGCCGTCGTCGAGGCGGTAGCCGTTGATCTCGCTGACACCACCGCCGGCGATGTCTCGCTGGAGCTTGGTGATCTCGGGGATGTAGCGCTTGAGATCGGCGCCCGAGAAGAACGCCTCGCCCACGCCGGTGATGATCGCAACCCAAGCCTGGTCGTCGTCGCGGAAGCGGTCCCAGGCTTCGCGTAGGAGCTTGAAGTGCTCCATGTCGGCCGAGTTGCGCGATTCGGGGCGGTCGATCGTGATGAGCACCACGTGCTCAGCATCGGCCTCGTAGTGGATGGGCATAGAACATGACAAGGTAGTCAGGGTCACTTCCGTCGGTGGCGACCCTTGCGCGCACTGGTCCTCCCGGAGGACCGCATTCGGTCGTCGGAGAGGAAGAAAGCCCTCGGATCGAGACCGAGCCGCTGCGCCCGGGCACGAATCGTGTCGCGGAGCGTCCGTTGCACGTACGCCGCTTCGTGCGTGATCTCCTCCCACGTGAAGCGCGAGAGCTCGAAGCCGCCCGCCAACAGCGCGTTCTGGCGTTGGTTGTCGCTGCGCCGCTGAGCCCGTGTGGCGTGCGCGACATGGCCATCCGCCTCGGCGCCGTACCGCAGGTCGGGCCAGGCGACGTCGACGTACGCCATGCGCCCGTCGGCCCGCCGGACCGGGTACTGGCACTCCGGCGCGACGAGGCCGGCGCGCGCCACCAGGCGCAACAGCCGTCGCTCCAACACGCTCTGCGGCGTATGAGCAACCTGCTCGCGACGCCCGAGTATGGCGGCCGCGACCGTCACGCCGTTGCGACCCATCTCCCGCCACTGTTCGAGCCGATCGTGCGCCGCTTCGCGATCGATCAAGCCGTCGCGCTCGGCGCCGTCGAGGATCTCCTCGGCTCGTCCGGGCGATTCGATGCTGCAGAGCATGAACCATGTGCGAATCGGATCCGTGCACGCGATCGAGTCGACCACGACGATCTCGCAGGACGCGATCCGACTCGAGTAGTGAAGCGTCGCGCCCGGCCACGAGAACGCGCGGCCTCGCTCGAACAGCAGCAGCTCCACGGACTGCCCGTCGAGGCGATACCCGTCGAAGCCGTGGAGCGCGGCGGCCGTGCGACCGCCCGCGACCGCGCGACCCGCGCCGGCCAGCACGGCCTCGAGTATCGCTTGGTGCGTGGTCATCGGCGCGCCCGACACCGCGAACACGTGCTCAGCCCGTCGCTCGAGCACGTTCGATCGTTCCAGGGCCGCCAGCTGCCGGCTGGTGACGCTGAGCGCGTGAGCCTGCGACCGAGCGATCAAAGCGTGCTGGCACGCTGCCAACGACAGCATCTGGCTGACCGGACGGGGATCGCTTCGCCGCATGGCTTCCTCGCCGCGCACTCGACGGTGCACGTGTTCGACGGGTGCGGGGAAGCGCGTTCGACGGTAGGCCCGAGGTGAGACACTCCCCGGCTCTCTTCCTCTCCGGAGGCCGAATGGCGTCGCGCCAGAGGACCAGTGCGCGCAATGTGCTGGGTGGGCTCGACCTGACATGGGTGTCAGTTGCGTGCGAGACTCGACGACCGTGAGCTCCCGACCCAAAGCGCTCGTCACCGCGCCCTACCGCGGCGACGGCATGGACGCACTGCGCGCCTTCGCCGACGTCGTCTACGACCCGTGGATCGACCAGCAGCCGCTGCGCATCTACCGCGCCGACGATCTCGCGGCCCGCATCGACGCCGAAGGCGCCGACATCCTGATCGTGGAGAGCGATCAGGTGAAGGGCCCTGTCTTCGAGCGCAACCTCAAGGTCATCGGCTCGTGCCGCGGCGACCCCAACAACGTCGACATCGCGGCAGCCACCGCAGCCGGTATCCCCATCCTCAACGCGCCCGGCCGCAACGCCGACGCGGTGGCCGAGATGACGATCGCGCTGCTCTTCGCTGTGAACCGCTGGATCGTCCAAGGCGACGCCGACGTGCGCAGCGGCCAGGTCTACGCGGGTGGGTCGATCCCCTACCAGCGGTACCGGGCGTGGCAGCTCGCGGGCCGCACGGCCGGCGTCGTCGGCCTCGGTGCCGTCGGCCGAGCCACGAAGTGGCGGCTCGAAGGGCTGGGCATGAAGGTGCTCGCCTACGACCCCTACAACCCGCAAGCCACGCACACCGACCTCGACGCCATGCTCCCCGAGTGCGATGTGGTGAGCATGCACGCAGTCGTCACACCGGAGACCGCCGGCATGGTCGGCGCCGCGCAGTTCGAGGCCATGAAGCCCGGCGCGATCTTCGTGAACTCGGCGCGCGCGATGTTGCACGACACCGACGCGCTCGTCGCCGCGCTGCTATCCGGCCATCTCGCCGGCGCCGGCCTCGACCACTTCGTCGGCGAGAACCTTCCCACCGACCACCCGCTCGTCGCCATGAAGAACGTCGTGCTCACGCCCCACACCGGCGGCGCCACGTACGACGTCGAGGCCAACCAAGCCGCGTCGATCACGGCCGACGTGCAGCGTGTGCTGAACGGCGAGAAGCCACTCCATTGCGTCAACCCCGAGGTACTGGGATAGCCACATGGCAACCAAGCTGAGTCACGACGAGACGCTCGACATGCTCCTCCACACGGCGAAGGAGATGATCCGCAAGGATCTCGTGGAGGGCACGGCGGGCAACCTGAGCGCGCGCCTCCCCGATGGCAACGCCGTGCTCACACCGAGCTCGTTGCCGTACGAGACGATGGAGCTCCAGGATCTCGTCATCACCGACCTCGACGGCAACGTGCTCAAAGGCACGCGCCACCCCACCACCGAGAAGGACCTGCACCTCGCCTGCTTGCGGGAACATGACGACATCAATGCCGTCATGCACTGCCACGCCAAGTACTGCACGATGTTCGCGGTCACCCGTCAGCCGATCCCGTGCGTGATCGAAGAGGTGCACGCATTCATCGGCGGCGACATCGTGGTCGCCGACTACAAGATGACGGGCAGCAAGGCACTCGCCGAAGAGGTCGCGCGCCACGTCGGAGATCGTGCCGCCGTGCTCATGGCCAACCACGGTTTGCTCACGGTCGGCAAGCATCCGGCCGACTGCTTGAAGATCGCCCAGCTGGTCGAGCGTACCGCCGAGATCGTGTGGGGCGCGCGGGTGCTCGGAGATCTCGTGCCGCTGCCCGACAGCACGGTCGAGAAGATGGCACCGGTCTACAAGTTCATGCGGGCCTGATCACGCACTGGTAGCAACCGGCTGCTCGGCGAGCGCTCAGCGCTTGCGGAGCATCGTGACGCCGTCACTCAACGGCAGCATCACCGCGTCGACGCGCGGGTCGGCCGCGACCATGTCGTTGAAGGCACGGATCGCTTCGGTGTTGGGGTCCGACACGTCGGGCTGCACGACAGCACCGCCCCACAGCACGTTGTCGACGAGGATGAGGCCGTTGGGGCGCACGAGGCGCACCAGCTCTTCGTAGTAGGCGGCGTAGCTCGGCTTGTCGGCGTCGATGAACGCCAGGTCGAACGAGGCGTCGTCGTGGATCGCACGCAACGTCTCGATCGCCGGCGCGATGCGCAGGTCGATGCGATCGGCGACGCCGGCATCGAGCCAATACGGCTTGCCCACCGACGTCCATTCCTCGCTGACGTCGCAGCAGATGAGCAGGCCGTCGGCCGGGAGTCCGCGAGCGATGCTGAGCGCCGAGAAGCCGGTGAACGTGCCGACCTCGATCGCTCGGCGTGCGCCGACGAGCCGCGTCACCACGGTGAGGAACGCGCCCTGCTCCGGCGCTACTTGCATGCCCGACACGGCGCCGAGTCCGGCTGTCGCCTCGATGAGCGCGCGGGCAACCGGGTCGGGCGGCGTGCCGTGCGCGACGAGGTACTCGTGCACGTCGGCACCGAGGAAGAAGCTCTTCGGTTCGGCCACGACGAGCACCCTAGTCATGCGAGACAACACCTGACATCAGCGTCAGACAAGAGTTAGAGTGCGACCTCACCACGCCGACGCTCGCACCTGTTCCCGGGGGGGAATCGTGACGCAGCTCCACGACGGAGCCGAGGACAGCGCGGCGTCGCTCGCCGCTGCCGTCCTCGATGAGGAAGCCGCGCGCCAAGCGGCTCAGGCACGCGCCAAAGAGCAGGTCATCTTCCCCGACGACATGCTGCCGGGCGTCAACAGCGAGCCGATCTCGTTGCGCCAGGGCATCGTCGCCGGCGGCGCGGCGATGTTCGTCGTCCTCACGCTCATCACCGCCTTCGACGAGCTCGAGGGCGCCGCGATCAACCTGCTCGGGCCCAACATCCAGCAGACGTTCCACGTGTCAGAAGGCGCAGTCGTGTTCATCGCCACGGCCTCGAGCGCCTTCTTCGTGCTCGGCGCCGTGCCGATGGGCTGGCTCGCCGACCGCATGAAGCGCGTCCCCCTGGTCGGCGGTACCGGCATCCTCTTCGGCTTCTTCGTCTTCTTGTCGGGCCTTGCCCCCAACGCCTTCGCGTTCTTCTGGACGCGCCTGTTCACCGGACTCGCGAAGGCATCCACGATCACCGTCCACGGATCGCTGCTCGCCGACAACTACCCCATCGGTGTGCGCGCCCGGATGTCGGCCGCGCTCAACCTCACCGCGCACGCGCTCTTCGGCAACCTCAGCCCGATCTTCGTGGCGCTCATCGCCAACGCGGCGGGCGGCAACGCGGGCTGGCGTTGGGCGTGGCTGTTGCTCGGCCTGCCTGCCGCGCTGGTCGCGGTGTTCGCGTTCGGCCTGAAGGAGCCGCCCCGAGGCCAGTTCGAGAAGCTCGACGTGCTCAACGAGGTGTTCGAGGACGACAAGCCACTGCCGATCTCGATGGAGTCGGCGTTCGCCCGGCTGAAGCGCATCGCCACGATCCGCTCGGTCCTCGTCGCCTTCTGCGCGTTGGGCTTCGGTCTCTTCTCGATCGGCAGCCTCGAGAACTTCTACGTGAAGAAGCACTTCCACCTCACGCTGCTGCAACGCGGCATCCGATCGAGCGTCATCGGCTTCGCCGCGCTGCCCTTCCTGCCGTTCGCAGGCCGGTACTTCGACAAGCTCTACCGCCGGGATCCCGCCAAGGCGCTCGCACTCGTCGGTGCCATGATCGTGCCGAGCGCGATCTTCACGCCGATCCAGTACGCCATGCCGAACGTGTGGTTGTTCTCGGCGTTTGCGATCCCGCAGTCGGTGCTCACGACGCTTGCGTTCGCGATGGTCGGTCCGGTCGTGCAGGCCGTGTGCCCGTACCGACTGCGCGGCATGGGTGCTTCGCTCACCACGATGTACATCTTCTTCATCGGCGGCTTCGGCGGCGGCATCCTCTCGGGCTTCCTCGACAATGCCATCGGCACGGCAGCCACGGTGATCGCACTCGGCGTGCCGACCAGCGTGGTCGGTGGCCTCCTGCTGATGAACGGTGCCCGCTTCATCCGCAACGACCTCTCGCTCGTCGTCGAAGAGCTGCTCGAAGAACAAGACGAGTTCCACAAGCGCAGCGACCTCGGTGTCGCCACACCGGTGCTGCAGGTCGTGAACATCGACTTCGCGTACGGCCAGGTGCAAGTGCTCTTCGACGTGAACTTCGAGATCTACCGCGGTGAGACGGTCGCGCTCCTCGGCACGAACGGAGCCGGCAAGTCGACGATCCTGCGCATCATCAGCGGGCTCGAGATTCCCGAGCGCGGGGTGGTGCGGCTCGACGGGCGCAACATCACCTACGTCGCGCCCGAGACGCGGGCGAAGCTCGGCATCGTGCAGCTTCCCGGTGGCAAGGGTGTCTTCCCGAGCTTGAGCGTCGTGCAGAACCTGGCGGTTAGCGCGCGGCTCGCGGGCGGCACGAAGCACGA
>JADGOO010000104.1 GCA_017882905.1 Acidimicrobiia bacterium
CGCAACCGTGACGAGGTGATCGCCGACGACGACGCAGCGAACGCGATCGAGAAGATCCTCGCCGACTTCTGTGCCGCTGGGATCGACCCGCTCGATGTGGGGCCGATGGTCGTGCAGGCGGTTCGGGCCGGTCAGTTCCTCATCGCCACGCGCGACACGCTTCCGGAGTTCCTGCGGGTGCGCAACGACGCGCTGATGCGCTACGAGCTCCCGCCGTTCCAGATGTTCGACTGATCAGGCGAAGCGCGTGGCGATGCCCTGGACGGCGTTCTCGTAGACCGGTCCGATCAGCGCGGCCATGTCGTCGGGGTCGAGCACGGCGTCCAGGGCGGCGACACAACCCCCGTCGGTCGGCGTCACCGACAGCGTGGTCTCGTACTTGTTCGCCGTGAACAGCGCCGACTCGACCTTGTAGGTGAGGCGGCGGTTCGCGTCGTCGCGCGACAGCAACGTCTCGCGCACCTCGACGCCCGGCCCCATCGCGATCACGCGCACGTCGTCGCCGTCGGCCTTGACGTCCTGCAACCCCGGGAACCAGTCCTTGATGCCCTGGAAGTTGCCCACGACCTTCCACACCTCGTCGGCGTCACGGGCGACGAACGTCTCTGCATGCGTCTCAGCCATGGCGCCAGCCTGGCACGGACGAGGGAGCGAGAGCCAGCCGTGCCGGCTCAGCCTCTGGTCTCGGCCGAGAACGTGGCGGCGCCGTCGGAGATGCGCTGGGCAAGGTAGACGGGGATCGTCGATGCCAACACCACGAAGGTCGCCACCACGTTGACCACGGGGATGGCGTTCGGGCGGCTGAAGTTGTCGGCGAACCACAACGGCAGGGTCTTGTAGCTCGGCGCCGCCGTGAACGTGGTCACGATGATCTCGTCGAAGCTGAGCGCGAACGCGAGCAGACCGCCGGCGAGCAGCGCGGAGCGCATCATCGGGAAGGTCACGAACCGGAAGGTCTGGAACGGGTCGCCGCCCAGATCGGCCGAAGCCTCTTCGAGGCTCGGAGCGAGCCGCCGGAGCCGCGCCGCGACGTTGTTGTAGACGATCACCACGCAGAACGTCGCGTGCGCCACCACCAGCGTCTCTAGCGAGAGATCGATTCCGAGGCGTTGAAACGCGGAGAGCAGCGCGATCGCGGTCACGATGCCGGGAAGCGCGATCGGCAGTACCACCGCGAGGCTGATAGGTGTCCGACCGAAGAACGAGTGGCGCGTGAGCGCGAACGCAGCGAGCGTGCCGAGCACGAGCGCGATGCCCGCGGCCCACAGGCCCGTCTGCGCGGAGTGCAAGAGCGCGAGACGCGGTCCGGGCTCGTGGTACGCGCGCTGCCACCAGGTGAGCGTGAATCCGCTCGGCGGCCAGGCGAAGTTCTTCGCGGTGTTCACCGACAGTCGGGCTACGTACACGATCGGCGCGTACAGCACCACCAGCACGAGCGCGCACCAGATCCGCAGGCACCAACGCGCCGGACGCGAGAGGTACATCGCTACAGCTCCTCGAGCGCGCCCGTGGCGCGCGCCACCAGCAGGTACACGACCATGATGGCGACCGGAACGAGCGAGTACGCCGCCGCGAAGGGAAGGTTCACCGAGAACTCGCGGTACACCACGTTGCCGATGAACTCATTCGTTCCGCCCACGATCCGGTTCATGTAGAAGTCGCCGAGCGTCAAGGAGAACGTGAAGATCGACCCGGCCACGATCGCGGGCCGCAGCTGCGGGAGCACGACGCTGCGGAACGTGCGGCCCGCCTTGGCGCCGAGGTCGGTCGAAGCTTCCAGCAGCGAGTCGGGGAGTCGATCGAGGCCGGCGTACAACGGGATCACCATGTACGGGAACCATTGGTAGCTGAGCACGATCGTGGTGCTCGCGAAGCCGAATCCCGGTGTATGCCCGAAGATCTCGTGCAGCGCGCCACCGCTCGGGTCGAGGAGTGCACGCCACGCGTAGCCCTTCACGAGATATCCGGCCCACAGCGGCATCGTCACGGCCACGACGAGGGCCCGCCGAGCCGGACGCGATGCCACCTTCGCCATGTAGAACGCGAGGGGCAGCGCGACGGCGGCATCGACCACGGTGACGATGCCCGCCGACTCGAGCGTGCGCAACGCGGTCGTGCGGTAGACGCTCTCGTCCCAGAGCCGCCGGATGTTGTCGAGGTGCAACGTCGAGTCGATGGTGGTGATGAGGCCCGTAGGGTCGGTCTTCAATCGGTAGAAGGCCGTGACGAGCAATGCCACCAACGAGCCGATGTAGATGACGACCAGCCACGCGATCGGTGCGCTGAGCTCCAAGCCGAGCCGCAGCCGCTCGTGTCGCGCGAAAGCTCGCGCGACACGGCGGCGCATCCCCGGTCGGGGGCTCGGGCGGTCGATGTTCGTCGTGCTGATCAGGACCCCTTGATCTGGTCCCACGCCGCCGTCCAGTCGGCGTAGCTCTTGCACGTGACGTCGGTACGGCCGTCGACGCACTTCGCTGTGGGCGTGGTCCAGTAGTAGAGCTTGTTGTAGAAGCTCTGATCACTGGCGTGGTAGATGCTGCAGTGGTCCTTGGCCTTGGTGAGCGCGCACGCCTTCAAGTTCGCGGGAGCCTCACCGAACCACTCGGCCACCTGCGCCTGCACGTCGGGCTTCGTGATCCAGTTCATCCACATGTACGCGCAGTTCGGGTGCTTGGTCTTGGCGTAGAGCTCCCAGCTGTCGGACCACGCGGTCGAACCTTCCGACGGGATCACGGCCTTCACCGGCGGCGCCGTCTTGTCGCCCTGGACGAGGTTCGTGATCACCTGCCAGGTGGTGCCCAGCACGAGGCTCTGCTTGGTGAACGCCTCTTGTTCCTTGAGGTAGTCGCTCCAGTACTCGCCCACGATCGAGTGCTGCTGCTTGAGCAGGTTGATCGTTGCGGTGAACTGCGTGTCGTCGAGCGCGTACGGGTCGGTGATCTTGAGATCGGGCTGGTGCTTCATCAGGTACAGCGCGGCGTCGGCGATGTAGATCGGCGAGTCGTACGCGGTGACCTTGCCCTTGTAGGGCGACTTCGAGTCGAAGACGACACTCCAGCTCGTGGGCGCGGGCTTCACGACGTTGGCGTTGTACATGAGCAGGTTGGCACCCCAACCGTGCGGCACGCCGTAGACGACACCGTTCACCGTGTTCCAGCGCTTGGCGCGCAGGTTCACCCACAGGTCGTTGTAGTTCGTGAGCAGCTTGGTGTTGATGGGCGCCGCGTCACCGTTGGCGACGGAGCGCAGCGACGAGTCGCCGGATGCCGACACCACGTCGTACGCGCCGGTGTGGAACAGGTTGAACGCCTCGTCGGAGGTACCGAACGTCTTGACCGTGGTCTTGCATCCGGTGGCCTGCTCGAACGGCGTGACCCAGTTCACGTCCTTCTCGGTGGAGCCGTTCTCGGCGTAGCCGGGCCAGGCGAGCACGCTGAGGCTGCCTTCACCCTTGCCGATCGCCTGCAAGGTCGGGACGGACGTGGAACCGCCGCTCGTGGCGTTGCTGCCCGTGCCCTTCGAGCTGCTGCCGCACGCAGCGGCGAACAGGACGAGCACGAGCGCACCGATCGCCGCGTGGTGGTATCGCTTCATGGTTCTCTCCCTGATGGTGATGAGACCGTTGGGTGCGCCGCGTTCGGGTCGGCGAGCCGGAGCGCGTGGTCGCGACCGAATGCGATGCGCACGGATGTGCCGGGTGCGCCCGATCTTGCGGCGTGCCCGCGCCCGTCGTTCGGCAGATCGACGGCCAGTGCGGCACCGCTCGCCGTCGTGAGGCGCACACGCGTGGCGTGCCCGAGGTACTGCACGCCCCCGATGACCGCGTCGACGGCGATCTCGTCGGGCGCCGCAACGTCGTCGGGCCTGAGCAGGCGCATCCGCTCCGGGCGGATGGCGAACGTGGCGCGCTCGCCGAGGAGGTTCGCCGCGTCGTCGCCGCGCAAGAGGTTCGACGTGCCGACGAAGCCGGCGACGAACTCGGTCGCCGGCTGCTCGTAGAGCTCGCCGGGCGTCGCAACCTGTTCGATGCGGCCGCCGTTGAACACCGCGATGCGGTCGCTCATGGAGAGCGCCTCGCTCTGGTCGTGTGTGACGAACAGGAACGTGATGCCGACTTCGCGCTGGATCGTCTTCAGCTCCACCTGCATCTCCTCGCGGAGCTTCAGATCGAGCGCGCCGAGCGGCTCGTCGAGCAGCAGCACCCGCGGCCGGTTCACCAGCGCGCGCGCCAGCGCGACACGTTGGCGTTGGCCGCCCGACAGCTGGTGGGGTCTGCGGTCGCCGTACTCCGCGAGGCGCACGGTTGCGAGCGCTTCGGTGACACGGCGGGCGCGTTCGGCCTTGGCAACCTTCTTGACTCGCAGGCCGTACTCGATGTTCTTCGCGACGGTCATGTGCGGGAAGAGCGCGTAGTCCTGGAACACGGTGTTGACATCGCGCTCGAACGGAGGTCGCTTCGTCACGTCGGCGCCGTCGAGCAGGATCGTGCCGCTGGTGGGGAGCTCGAAACCGGCGATCATCCGCAGCATGGTTGTCTTGCCGGATCCCGACGGCCCGAGCAACGCGAAGAACTCGCCGGCCATCACATCGAGTGACACGTCGTTGACCGCGGTCACTGCACCGAAGCGCTTCGTGACGCTGCGCACCGAGATCGCGCTCATCGCGCGCGCCGGCGGCGCGGTGCCTGACTCGAGATCGGTCTGCATTGCCCCTCCGCCCGGCGAGACTAGAGGGCGGCGGATGCGTGCGCCGGGGATCCTGCGGTCAACCCGGGCGGGACCGCAGCGTCGACCAGCGCGACGGCGTGAAGAGCGTGGCCCTCGGATAGTCCTCGAACATCCACCGGCCGAAGTTGCGGCGCGTCCAGTCGTTGAGGTCGACGGCACAGAGCGCGCCGCGGGCGCCGAGCGGGTGGCGCAGCACACGTTGCAGCATCGAGGCGAACCGCAGGTCACGACCCAGGGCTTCGTGCACCGAGCTGCGGTACCGCCGCCCCACGTCACCGCCGGCCACGACCGCGGCCGTGGCGAGCATCCCGGTCTCGAGCGCCTGGGCGATCCCTTCACCGGTCATCGGGTCGACGACCCGAGCTGCGTCGCCGGCGAACAGCACGCGACCCTGCACCAGCGAGTCGGGCGCGTAGCGGGTGGGGATCGGCCAGGCCCGCACACCCTCCGCGGGTACTGCGTTCGCCCCGAGCGCGCGGCGAACGGCCGGGCGCTCGAGCAGCGCGGGCCAGAGGGCCTTGAGATCGCGCCCGGTTCGGCCGCGATCGCCGCGCAGCACGCCGAACCCGACGTTCGCGCGACCATCGGGAAGCGGGAACACCCATACGTAGCCGGGCAGGATGTCGGCCTCGAAGTCGACCCACAGACGCCCGTCGCCCGCGTGGTCGAAGTACTGGCGCACGGCGTGCCACTCGCCGAGGTCGGCCGGCTCGTCACGGCGGATCAGGCGGCGCACGCTCGACCAATGGCCGTCGGCCGCGACGACCCAGCGCGTCGTGATGAGCGTGCCGTCGTCGAGCTCGAGCGTGACATCGTGGTCGGCCTCGGGCGTGCGGACTGCTCGGAGCGCGATTCCCTCGTGGAGCTCCGCACTCGTCGCGCGCAGCCGCGCGACGAGTGCCGCGTCGAGCATCCGACGCGGCGCGACGACGGCCAGGTGCGACGCGAGCGGCAGCGTGATCTCGCGGCCGTTCGGTCCGACGAGGACGGCCGTGTCGACGTCGATCGCATCGGCTTCGGATCGGAGCGCGGCGCGGTCGAGTCCGAGCTCGGCGTAGAGACGGAGCGCTTGCGCCGTGAGTCCGTCGCCGCAGGTCTTGTCGCGCGGGAAGCGGGCCTTGTCGACGACCACGACCCGCAGACCAGCGCGCGCCGCGGTGATCGCGGCAGCCGCGCCGGCCGGCCCGGCTCCGACCACTGCGAGGTCGTAGAGAGTCAGCGGATCTCCTGGCGCGTGAACCACCAGGCGCCGGCCACGAGCGTGGCGGCGGCCCACACCAACGTCAGGAACCAGGCGCCCGCCATCGTGTGCAGACCCCCGAAGAAGTCGACGTTCTTCGACTCGAAGCGCCCGTACGCCACGCCCCACAGGGCGTTCGTGGGCGAGAGGCGCACGACCGTCCGGCCCCACGAAACGGCGAGCAGGAATCGCACCGCGATCAGCGCACCGAAGAGGGCGGCAACGGTGCCGACGGTGCGGCGCGTGAACGCGCTGACCGCGAGGGCGAGCATCGCGGCGAGGGCGCACGCCCCTGCGCCGCGCAGCTCGTCGACGGCGCGATGCCCGAGCCAGGCTGCGTCGACGCCGGCCGTGGAACCGCGTGCCGCGCTGATCACCCACTGCGCGGCGCCGGCGGCGGTGAGCACCGCGAGCGTGAGGAGTGCCGCGCCGATGCCGGCCGCGAGCCACTTCGCCGCGAACAGGCGGACGCGCCGTGGCTCGAAGATGAGCTGCGTGCCGAGGCTCGCGCCGTAGTCGGCCGCGAGCAGTGTCGCGCCGGCAACGAACGCCAGCACCACCAGCGCCATGTTCACACCACGAATCGTGCCTTCGAACGTGCCGCCCACCTTCGGTCGCCGGTCTTGCGGTTCCGACGTCACGAACGGCGAGACGGGTTCGGACCCGGGATTCGAGAACGTGACGCTCTGCGGCGCAGTCGCGGGCGTCGTTCCCGCACGCGCGAACTGCACGACGTTGATGAACGCCACCAGGCCGAGCGCGAATGCGAGCAGTCCGCGCACGGTGCGCCGCGCGAAGAACCGCCGCAACTCCGTGCCGACGAGGCGCGTCACTGGCCACCGGCTTCGGGCTCGGCGGTCGCGGCGAGGAACGCGTCTTCGAGGGTTCGCTCGATCGGGCTGAGCTCGCGCACCCAGAGGTCATGCTGCGCGAGCGCTCGTGTCACCTCGTCGGCCCGCTCGATCGCGAGCTCCACCACGAGCGCGCCATCGGGGTCATCGTGTGCATCGGGCGCGCTCGTCGACGGGTAGCCCGCGGCCTGCAGCACCTGGCGCGCCGCGTCGGTCGCGTCCGCGCCACCGGCCACGCGCACGCGCACCCGCGACACGCCGCCCGCGAGGAACTCGCGCACGGTGCCGGTCGCGACCGCACGCCCGTGGGCGATGATGCCGAGACGGTCGGCGGTCTGTTCCACCTCCGACAGGATGTGGCTCGACACGAAGACGGTGCGGCCCTCGGCGCCGAGCCGCCGCAACAACGTGCGCATCTCCAGGATCCCGGGCGGGTCGAGGCCGTTGGCCGGCTCGTCGAGGATCAACAGCTCAGGATCCTTGAGCAGCACCGCGGCCACGCCGAGCCGTTGACGCATGCCGAGCGAGTACGTCGAGAACCGCGAGTCGGCCCGCTCGGACAGGTTGACCGTGTGCAGCACCTCGTCGACACGGCGCAGAGGAAAGCCGCGTGATCGGGCCAGCAGCTCGAGGTTGCGCTCGCCGGTGAAGCTCGGGAAGAAGGCGGGTTGCTCGACGAGCGCGCCCACGCGATCGATCACCTTCGCCAGCTGGCCCGGGACCTCGTGATCGAGGACCGACACTGTCCCGCCCGACGGGCGGAGGTGGCCGACGATCGCACGGATGGCGGTGGTCTTGCCCGCCCCGTTGGCGCCGAGGAACCCGAAGACACCGCCGACGGGCACCGTGAGATCGAGACCGCCGAGGGCCACGACCTTGCCGTGGCGCGAGGAGTACTCCTTGCGCAGTCCCTCGACGGTGATCGCCGCGCCCATGGCCCCAGCCTGCCATGTGCGACCGGCGAATCGTTGTTGTTGGGCCCAGTTCGTCACATGCGCCGGGCCTTTGCCACAATCCTGCAGTTCATCGTTGGCTCGGTGCGGCGACGCGCCGGCCACGAGGCGAGCCCCATCCCGACCCAGATCCCGACCCCAGGGAGTACCCGTGCACGTCGTCGTCTGCGTGAAGCAGATTCCCGACCCGGCCGTCCCGGGCGCGCTCGATGCCTACAACACCCTCCAGCGCGAAGGCAAGCTCATCCTCGACGAGAGCGACAGCTACGGCGTCGAGATGGCGCTCCAGCTCGTCGACGCGGCCGGTGGTGGCGAGGTCACGTTGATCTCCATGGCTCCCAATGGCGAGGTGTCGGGCCTGCGCACCGCACTCGCGATGGGCGCGGCCAAGGCCATCCTCGTGTCGGATCCGGCATTGGCCGGCAGCGACGCGCTCGGCACCGCGAAGGTGCTCGCCAAGTGTGTGGAACGCGCCGGGGGCGTCGACCTCGTGCTCGCGGCCACGGAGTCGAGCGATGGCTACACGGGAACGGTCCCGGCGCAGATGGCCGAGCTGCTCTCGATGCCCGCGCTCACGTTCGCAAAGCACGTCGAGGTCGCCGACGGCAAGATCAAGATCCAACGACAGACCGAAGCCGGCTACGACGTCGTCGAAGCCTCCCTTCCGGTCGTGGTCACTGTGACTGCCGGTGTCGTCGAGCCGCGGTACCCGAGCTTCAAGGGCATCATGGCGGCGAAGAACAAGCCGGTCGACGCGGTCACCGCCGCCGACCTCGGGCTCGCCGATCAGGTCGGTTGGGCCGGCGCCCGCCAGGAGATCACCGGTGTCACGCAGGCGCCGGCGCGCCAAGCGGGCGAGAAGATCGAAGACGACGGCACCGGGTTCGAGAAGATCGTCGGCTACCTCGAGAAGCTCAAGGTCATCTGAGCCCGAGCACTGCCCACGACCACCAGCAGTCAGCAGGTAGGGAGAGCATCGCAATGACGTTGAACACCGTGTGGGTCTACGCCGAGGCGAACGGCGACAAGGTCACCACCGCAACGCTCGAGATCCTCACCAAGGCGCGCTCCCTCGCGTCGACGGTCGAGGCGATCTACGCCGGGTCGGCCGCCGACGCCGTCGCGGCACAGGTGGGCGAGTACGGCGCCAGCACGTTGCACGTGATCGACCCGGGCGACGGCCTTCCCGGTCAGGTTGCCGCGGCCGGCATCGCCACGTTGGCCGCCGAGCGCAGTCCCGACGCGATCATCTTCGCCCAGAGCTACGACGGCCGTGACGCGATCGGACGCCTGTCGGTGAAGCTCGACCGGCCAGTGCTCACGAACGGCTTCGGGCTCGACGTGGTCGACGGGACGCTGAAGTTCAACACCGCGATCTTCGGTGGCACGGTGCTCGTCGACGTCGCCACCAGCGCGGGTGCCCCTGCGCTCGTCGCGATCCGGCCGAAGTCGTTCGCCGCGGAGAGCGCCGGTGGTGCGGCCGCCACGGTCAACACCCTCGGCGCGACCGACGCCGGCCGCGCGGCCGAAGCCAAGGTGCTCGAGCGCTTCGAGGAAGAACAGACCGGACCCAAGCTCGAAGAGGCCCAGGTCGTGGTGTCGGGCGGGCGCGGGATCGGCTCGGCCGAGGCCTACAAGCCGCTCGTCGAGGAGCTTGCCAAGCTGCTCAAGGGTGCGTTCGGCGCATCGCGCGCGATCGTCGACGCGGGCTGGGTGCCGTATGCGCTCCAGGTCGGTCAGACCGGAAAGACGGTGAAGCCCAAGCTCTACATCGCGCTCGGCATCAGTGGCGCCACGCAGCACCTCGTCGGCATGAAGAACAGCGACAACATCATCGCGGTGAACAAGGACGGCGAGGCGCCGATCTTCGGCGTCGCCGACCTCGGCATCGTGGGAGATGTGCACAAGGTCGTGCCGGCGCTCATCGAAGCGGTGAAGGCGAAGAGCTGATCACTCGCGGGTGAGGGCCGCCTCGAAGAGCGCGACCACACCCGCGCGGCGCGCATCGTCGGCGCCGTCGGTCTGCACGATCCCCATCAACAGCGCGAGCACGGCGGCCTCGATGCCGACGGCGAGCGCGTCGGCGTCGACGTCGGCGCGCACCTCGCCGGAACGTTGCGCGGCGCGCAGCTCGTCGGCGACCTCCTCGCGCAGCGCACGCAGCGACGACAGGTCGAGGAGTCGGGCGATCACGTCGGGTTCGTGCCCGCCGAGCACGCGACGCGCGAGCGGGTGGCGATCGACGCCGTCGGCGAGGGCGCCGAGCGATTCGAGCAGGCGGGTCACCACGGTCGCCCCGGTCTTGGCGGCCCGGGCTTCGTCGATCAGACCTCCGGCGTCGTGGTCCACGGCAGCGACGAACAGCGCTTCTTTGCCCGCGTAGTACGCGTAGGCGGCGGCGGGGGACAGGCCGGCGTCGCGGGCGATGTCGGACAGCGCGGTGCGCCGGTACCCCTCCCGCGCGAATCGCTCGATGGCGAGCTCGAGCAGCCGTCGCCGCGTGCGATCGCCCTTGCCACCCGCAGCAGGGACGCCGGGGTTCGCCGCGTCGGTCACCGTCACGCC
>JADGOO010000105.1 GCA_017882905.1 Acidimicrobiia bacterium
GCAGGAGCGCGTCCTGGCCGGCGCCGGGCACGTAGATCAACAGGTCGTCGAGGCCGTCGCCGTTGAAGTCGCCGGCCGAGATCTGGTACGGGCCGTTCAGCGTCATGACGCCGCCCGTGAACGTGCGGTTCGCCGCGCCGAACCACAGGTAGTCCTGACCCGGGCCCGCCGCGTAGAACAAGATGTCGTCGCGGCCGTCACCGTTGTAGTCACCCACGACGAGCTTGAACGCGCCGTTGATCGTTGTGGTGGTCCCGGTGAACGTGCGATTGCCGTTGCCCCACCAGATGTAATCCTGTGCGGTGCCCGCTTGATAGAAGAGCAAGTCGGTGCGGCCGTCGCCGTCGAAGTCGCCGCTCACGACCTGCGTGAAGACACCATTGACCGTGACCGCCTTGCCCGAGAAGCCGCTCGGGCCGCCGTACCAGAAGCCGTCTGGTGCGGCGCCGCTGCCGTACCAGAAGATGTCGCTGTATCCGTCGCCGTCGAAGTCGCCGGTCACGAGATGCGAGTAGGCGCCGGTGACGGCCGGCGCGGCAGCCGGGTTGAAGGCCGC
Organism: Acidimicrobiia bacterium; assembly: GCA_017882905.1. GTDB lineage: Bacteria > Actinomycetota > Acidimicrobiia > IMCC26256 > PALSA-610 > Chersky-683. The sequence goes on from JADGOO010000105.1 coordinate 557, forward strand.
GCTCTGCGACGGCACAGCGGTCCACACACCCGAGTCGGGGATTCTGTCCCATTGCGCACCGTGCGCGTTGGCCACACCGGTCACTGCACCGGCCCAATCGAACGTGCCGCGCACCTCCGTCGCCGACACCGTCACTGCTGCGTAGTTGGTGCCTGTTCCGCGCGTCACGGGAAGCATCCGGAGTGCCATCACGCTGCACGCCGAGTTGAGCAGGAAGTACTCGCCGACCAGCGCGTTGGCGCTCGACGACCAACCCATGACGACCGCGTAATCGACGCCGCCGCAGCCGGTCGTCAGATCTCGATCGGTGTTGAAGTCGATCTCGGCCCACGCGAGCTTCGAGCTGGCGAACGACGCGTGCGTCGAGATCCAGTACTGCCAGTTGTGGTGGACGCAGTCGTACGACAGCCCGTACTGCGTGACGTCGATGCCTCCCGTCGTGTCACCGGCGGCGTCGGGATGGCTGTACGTGTAACAGGTGGTCGCCAGCGTCGAGGTCGCGAGCTGGTGCCGCGCCGGCTCGGCGTGCGTGAGGGCCGCGCGCATCGCGACCAACGCGTCGTCGTGGCTGCGGGCGTGGCCCGGCGCCGCAGTGGCACCGTTCGACGCGACGTTGAGCGAGCCCATGAGCGCGGCGCACACCACGAGTGCCGCCACGCGCCGATTTGTCCCCATCCAGGTCTCCACCAGATCGCGGCGGCGCCCGCGCGCCACAAGCGGCTGCTGCACAGAAGGCTAAGAGGCGCTCCCGCGGCCCGCAACGCACTGTGACAGCGGTCATCCGCCCGAAGCAGGCCCGCATTCGCGCACCGCATACCGTGGCCCCGTGTCCGCTCCGAAAGCCATCCTGCTCGACAGTGGCGGCGTGTTCCTCGTGCCGTCGCACGACCGCATTCTCGGCGCGTTCGCTCGAACCGGTTCGCCGCATGCCCCGAATGCCGAGGATCTCGACGCCGCGCACTACTGCGCGGCGGCGACCTTCCACGTGGACCTCGACGTGGAAGCCGACTGGGGCGGGTGCTGGACGGGCTACCTGCACGCCTACGTCGACGCGTGCGGCACACCCGACGACTGGCGGGCCGAGGTGCACCAGCATCTCGACAGCGAGTTCGCCGACGCCGCGCTCTGGCTGCGCACGATCCCCGGTTGCCGTGAGGGCCTGCGCGCGCTCGCCGCCACGGGCGTGCGCCTCGGCGTGGTCTCGAACGCCGACGGCATGATGGGCCAACGGCTCCACGAGCTCGAGATCCTGCAGGTCGGGCCGGGGCTCGGCGTGCAGGTGGAGACAGTCGTCGACTCGGGTTCGGTCGGCGTGATGAAGCCCGACCCGCGCATCTTTGCGATGGCCCTCGACGCCATGGAGCTCGACGCCGGCGACGTGTGGTATCTCGGCGACATGCCGGCCATCGATGTGGTGGGCGCGCGCCGTGCGGGCGTGCGACCGTTCGTGATGGATCCGCTCGGCTTGCACGGCACCGCCGGCTACGACGCGGTCGCCGACCTCGACGAGCTCGCGTCGCGCGTGCAGGCCGAAGCGCGGGCGGCCTGACATGCCCGGCGATCGACGGTTCAGCCTCGAATCAGCTCGGCAGGCCGCCGCCACCGACGAGCTCGCGCTGTGGGTGGGCGAGTTCCTCGCGAGCCGAGGCAGTGACAACGTGGTCCTCGCGGCCGCGCTCGCGCAACGACCGCACTGGTGGCTCGGCCCGCGGTCCATCCCGGTCGGCGAGCTCGTGCGACTCGCCGGGCCCGACGACGAAGACGTGCTCTGCCCTGTCGACCACGACGCATGGGAGCACGACATCGACGCGATGGAAGCCAGCGTCGAGCACGGCTGGGAACCGCCGCCGCTCCTCGTCGAGCACCGCGACGGCCGTCTGCTCCTGCAAGACGGCAACCACCGTTACGAGGCGCTCGTTCGGGCCGGCGCCACGCACGCGTGGGCGATCGTCTACTTCGACGATGCCGACGAACGCGACCGCTTCGGCGCCGGGTTCGACAGCGCCGCCGAGGCCGAGATCACCAGAGCGACACCCGATCGTCGCTGACTTCCTCGGTGCGTGACGCGACCACGCGGCCGTGGTCGTCGCGGAAGAAGTCCATCGTCCGCAGCACCGGCGAGTACACGTGGATGGACAGCGCGGGCACGTCGTCGAGGTTGGCGAGCGCGTGGATGCGGCCCGGACGGCAGCGGGCGACAAAACCGGTCGGCAGCACGCGCCAGCCCGGCTCTTCGACGTCGTCGGCGTGACGAGCGTCGCGGCCCGTCTCGACGAGCTGACCGCGCACGACGCGCAGCGCGCAGTCGGACTCCGCGTGGTCGTGGAGCGCGATGCCCGTACCGGGCGGCCACCCGACGAGCCAGGCGCTGTAGGTGGAGGCGACCGCGATGTGCGATGCCCACCGGTGCGTCGCGCCGCGCTGGATGTGGCGGCGCCAGAGGCGCGGGTGCAATGCGATCTCGTTGGCGATGTGGTCGAGTCCCATGCGGGGCGTTGCGGCGCTGGTCAACGAGTCCACCTCCCGGACAATTCGTGTCAACTGCCTTTGAGCAGTCTTCCAGTCGATTCGCGTCCCGAACCACGCGATGGCGGAACCTTGGTTCCTTCTTCACCATTGCGGCGCACCGGTGGCCGGGCTCACAGCCCGTCTCGACAAGGCCACCACACTCCGCGTCGGATCAACCACACTTCGTCGGTTCCATCGGGTCACGCAGGTTCGTCGGATCCGAGGGTGGGGGCGGCCCGGTCGGCCTCGGCCACGGTGAACGGCTCGGCCGGAAGGAAGCGGCGCCCGGCCAGGAGCATCCCCGGAAACGTCTGGATGGCAGTGTTGTAGTCACGCACGTTGGCGTTGAAGACCCGGCGGGCCACGGCGATCCGGTCCTCGATGTCGGTGAGCCGGCGCTGCAGCGCGAGGAACTGCTCCCCCGCCTTCAGGTCGGGATACTGCTCGGCCACGGCGAGCAACCGTTGCACACCCGCCACCAGCTCACCCTCGGTCGCCGTGCGCGCGGCAACCGTGGGCGCGGCCACGACCGCAGCCGTACGCGCCGCGACCACCTCGTCGAGCACCGTTCGCTCGTGGCTCGCGTACCCGCGCACCACCTCGACGAGGTTCGGCACGAGATCGTGGCGCCGCTCGAGCTCGGTGTCGACGAGCGCCCAGCTGTTCGTGACCGCGTTGCGGGCGCGCACGAGCATGTTGAACACCACGATCGCGCCGAGCGCGACCACCACGACCAGCGCGGTGACGACCGCGAGCGCGGCCGTCACGTCGGCGGGTAGGTGGTGTAGACGACGGCCGGCACGTGCTCGTGGAAGTGGCCCGCGAAGTCGAGCAGCGAGAACCACTCGTCGGGCGGCACGCGATGCACCGCCACGAGCAGGAACGGTCCGAACAGCTCGATCGCGGCCGTCTTCATGTCCTTCGCCAACAGCCACTCCATCATCGCTGCGTCGATGAGCGAGAACGCGAAACGTTGGTCATCGCAGTGCACGCGGAAGGTGCGATTGAACTCCTGCGACTCGAGCTCGACGTCGTGGATGCCGAGGTGGCTCCCCAATCGGGTCAGCACGTTCTCTCGACCGATCGTGAGATGCGGGCCGGCCATCGGCAGCGTGAGCATCACACAGGTGAAGCGCGAGTAGCTGCGATTGCGCGTCATCGAGCCCTGGCTGTTCATGCTCGACGACTCCTCGTAGTACTGGTAGTCGAAAAGCTGCACCGGACAGCTCTCGCGCACACCAGTGAGGAAGTCGCGCGTGGATCGTCCGTCGCCACGATGGAACAACGCGAACGGCATCGCGAGCACGTTGCCGGGGTCGTGCGCGGTGTACCGCAACCCGAGCTGCAAGCCGAGCTGTCCGAGCTCGGCGATGCGGCGTTGGCGCGCACGGAACGAGAGGTACGCCACGGCGCCGGCAACCACGATGCCGACCCCGACGATCGCGCCGAGTCCGCCCATGCGCGTTCAGTCGCCCCAGAAGCGCTGCTCGCGGAACGGATCGCCGTAGCTGTGGTAGCCGTTCTGCTCCCAGAACCCGGCCTGGTCGGTGTCGGAGAGCTCGATGCCCTCGAGCCACTTCGCCGACTTCCAGAAGTAGAGGTGCGGCACCACCATGCGCACCGGGCCGCCGTGCACTGCCTCGAGCGGTTCGCGGCCGTGCTCCCACGCGATGAGCACGTCGTCGCGCAGGCAATCGGCGAGGGGCAGGTTCGTGGTGTATCCGTGCGCTGCGTGCTCGATCACGTACGCCACGGTCGCGGCGGGTTGCGCGAGCGCGACCACGTCGCGGAAGCGCACGCCCTTCCAGGTGGTGTCGAAGCGCGACCACTTCGTCACGCAGTGGATGTCGAACGTGAGCTCCACCGGTCCGAGCGCTTCGAGGTCGGCGAACGTGAGGGTGACGGGGTTCGCCACGTTGCCGAACACGGAGAGCCGATAGTCGGCCCGCTCGATGTGCGGCACGTCGCCCACGTGGAGCACGGGGAAGCGGTCGGTGTGGTACTGGCCGGGAGGCAGTCGCTCGGGGTCGATCCCCGCGTCGATCAGCTTCTGGCGGTTGCGCTGGAAGAAGCTCACGTTCGTGTCCCTCGCCGCGATGTCAGTGCGACGGCCGATGTCGGTGCGACGGCCGATGTCGGTGCGACGGCCGATGTCGGTGCGACGGCCGATGTCAGTGTGACGTCCAATTGTCGGGGTTGGCCACGAGACGTTGCACCGACTTCGGAAGCTTGTTCTGCGCGAGGTCGGCCAACGTCACCTTCTCGAGCACCTCGCGGATGCTGCCCCTGAGGGCGACCCACACATCGCCGAGCGCGGTGGCGGCGCCGTCGTAGCGCAGCTGCTCGGGGCGCACGCCCTGTACGGCCGCGAGCGGGCCCTCCACCGCCCGGATCACGTCGGCGACCGACACCTTCGCCGCAGGCTGCGCGAGCAGGTAGCCCCCTTCGGCGCCGCGCTGGGTCCGGATGATCCCGGCCCGGCGCAGCTCGCGCAGGATGTTCTCGAGGAAGTTCTGGGGGATGTGTTGGGCGCGGGCCAGTGCCTCGCCCTTGACCGGCACGCCCGGCTCCGCCGCGGCGAGCTCCGCCGCCGCCCGCACCGCGTAGTCGGCCTTCGCTGTGATCCGCACGGGCGCATTCTCCCCGATCGGGCCCGTGTGGCGCGCACCCCCGGACTTGAGACCACTCGAGGCCGCTGTGACAACCGCCCCTCGAGCCGGGAATGGGCCTTGCACCCCGATACATTGTCCACTTAACTAGTTGACAAGGTCGCCTATGCGGCCGGATCGCCGCAGATCCCTCCCGCTGACCGCCCTCACGACCGGGACACCATGCACATCGACGCATCCATGGCGCTCGCCGGCCTCATCGTCGGCTTCATCATCGGTCTCACCGGTATGGGTGGCGGCGCGCTGATGACCCCGGTGCTGGTGATCATCTTCGGCATCAGCCCGGCCGCGGCCGTCTCGTCCGACGTGGTCACATCGCTCGTGCTCAAGCCCTTCGGCGGTACCGTTCACGCCCGCCGCGGCACCGTGAACTGGCGACTCGTGCGCTGGCTCATGCTTGGGTCGATCCCGATGGCGTTCCTCGGCGCGTTCCTGCTCGACGACCTCATCGGTGCCGGCAACGGCGACCGCATCAAGACGATCCTCGGGTGGGTGCTGCTCGTCGCGGCGGGTGCGATCGTGGCCAAGATCCTGTTGCAACGACGCCGGCCCGCACTCGTCGCCGGTCAGATGATGGACCAGTCGCTCATCCGCCCGATCCCCACGCTGTTGATCGGCGCGGTCGGCGGCTTGATCGTCGGCATGACGTCGGTGGGCTCGGGCTCACTCATCATCGTGATGCTCATGCTGATGTACCCCACGCTCTCCTCGCGCGAGATGGTCGGTACCGATCTGGTGCAGGCGATCCCGCTGGTGGGCGCGGCCGCCATCGGTCACGCGATCTTCGGGCAGCCGCAGCTGAGCGTGATCACGTCGGTGCTCATTGGTGCGATCCCAGCCGTCATCCTCGGCGCGCACTTCTCGTCGAGGGCGTCCGACCGCTTCATCCGCCCTGTGCTCGTCGCGGTGCTCGCGGTGTCGGCGCTCAAGCTGCTCAACGTGAGCAACCGCTGGCTGCTGGCCGCCACCATCGTCGGCGCCGTCGCGGTTGGCGTGGTGTTCGTGCGAGGCCGCCGGGCACGCGCTGGCGCGCCCGTGATCTCCGAGGTCGTGCGCGCGGCCTGAGCCGCCCCTCACAACTGGCGTGACGATCCCCTCGTCAACGAGGCGAACGTCACGCCATTTCGGCGCGGTTTGCATTTGTTCTCGACTTTGCCTATCTTCTCAATCGTATTAGTTGAGATTGAGGAGTGATCTGTGCGTACTCGTTCCCGTTCCCTGGCGTTCGCTGCCACCGCTGTCGCACTGGGCGTGTTGGCGTCGGCGTGTGGTTCAAGCAGCAGCACCAGCTCGTCGACGACCGCCGCGAGTGGTGGTGGTTCGTCGTCGACGGCGAGTTCGGCGCCGGCCACGCTCAAGCTCGGTTATCTCGGCAACGTGACGCACGCGCCGGCGATCTACGGCATCGAGAGCGGTTCGTACGCCAAGGCGCTGGGCGCGAACGTGACACTCAAGACGAGCGTGTTCAACGCCGGCACCGACGCCGTGACCGCACTGCTGTCGGGCGCGATCGATGCGTCGTTCCTCGGCCCAGGGCCGGCCACGAGCGCGTACACGAAGGGCAACGGCAACTACGTAGTCGTGTCGGGCCTCGCCTCAGGTGGCGCCGAGCTGGTGGTCAAGGCGTCGATCACCAAGCCCGCGGATCTGAAGGGCAAGAAGATCTCCAGCCCCCAGCTCGGCAACACCCAAGACATCGCGTTGCGCTGGTACCTCAAACAGCAGGGCTTCAGCACCGACACGACCGGTGGCGGTGACGTGCACGTGGTCCCCCAGGCCAACTCGCAGACCGTCACGGCCTTCCAGACGGGCGACATCGACGGCGCCTGGGTCCCTGAGCCCTACGCCACGAAGCTCATCTCCGAGGGTGGCAAGGTCCTCGTCAACGAGGCCGACCTGTGGCCGAACAAGCAGTTCGTGACCACGGTCCTGGTCGTCAACAAGACCTACCTCAAGGACCACGCCGACGTGATCAAGAACCTCATCACCGCCACCTCGGCGGCGATCACCACGCTCGGCACCGACCCGAGCGGATCAGCGAGCGTGGTCGCGGCGGGCATCACCAAGGCATCGGGCAAGACGTTCAAAGCCTCCCAGGTGACCGCCAGCATCAAGAGCATCAGCTTCACGCTCGACCCGATCGCCTCGTCGCTGCTCACCGTGGCCGACCACGCCGTGGCCCTCGGCCTGCAAAAGAAATCGGACCTCTCCGGCATCTTCGACCTCAGCATCGTGAACCAAGTCCTCCAGAGCCAAGGCAAACCCGCCGTCAAGAGCTCATGACGAACCTGGCGCTCGTTCCTGAATCGGAAGGCGGCCTCCCCCCGGGCCGCCTTCCGGTCGCGTCCGGCTCCGACATCACGGTGCGCGTGGCCGGTGTCTCCAAGGCCTACGGCGATTCACGCGATGCCGTGCTCGCACTCGACGGCATCGATCTCGCCGTGGCCCGCGGCGAGTTCGTCTGCCTGCTCGGCGCATCCGGCTGCGGCAAGAGCACCCTGTTGAACCTCGTCGCCGGACTCGACCGCGCCGGGCTCGGCAGCGTGGAAGTCCACGGCCGCACCGGCCTCATGTTCCAAGAAGCCGCGCTGTTCCCCTGGCTCACCGTGCACAAGAACGTCGAGCTCGCCCTGCGCCTCGCAGGCGTACCCAAACGCGAACGCAACGAACGCGTCCTGCAACTCCTCGACCTCGTGCACCTCAGCGCATTCGCGACCAAACGACCCCACGAGCTCTCCGGCGGCATGCGCCAACGCGTCGCGCTCGCCCGCACGCTGGCCCAACAAGCCGACGTGCTGTTGATGGACGAACCCTTCGGCGCACTCGACGCCATGACCCGCGACCTGCTCCACGAAGAACTCGAACGCCTCTGGCTCGAGCGCCACTTCACCGTGCTGTTCGTCACCCACAACGTGCGCGAAGCCGTCCGCCTCGGCGACCGCGTCGTGCTGCTCACCAGCCGCCCCGGCCGCGTCGCCGACACCTACCCGATCGACATCACCCGACCCCGCCGCATCGACTCCCCCGACGTCGCCACACTCGCCGCCACCATCACCGACCGCCTCCGCGAAGAAGTCGCCCGCCATGGCCGCTGACAGAGCACTCCTCGAACGCGAGCTCGCCGGCCTCGACGCCCTCGCCGCCGCCCTCCCCACCAAGAAGAGCCTCGGCCGCCGCACCTGGGACGCCGTATGGCCCCCCGCCGCCGCCGCCGCCCTCTTCCTCGCCTTCTGGCAGATCGTCGTCTACACCCACTGGCGACCCGAAACCGTGCTGCCCTCCCCCTTCACCGTGCTCGACTCCCTCAAAGGCAACCTCGGCACGCTCACCCAAGCCAGCGGCCGCACCCTGTTGCGCGGCGCCAAAGGCTTCGCCGTATCGATCGTGATCGGCACCATCGTCGGTCTCGCCGCCGCCAGCTCCAAGATCGTGCGCACCGCCATCGGCTCCATGGTCACCGGCCTACAAACCATGCCCTCAGTCGCCTGGACACCCCTCGCCATCGTGTTGTTCCAAGCCGGCGGCGGCGACGCCGCCAAAACCGAAAGCGCCATCCTGTTCGTCGTGGTGCTCGGCGCCGCGCCCTCCGTCGCCAACGGCCTCCTCGACGGCATCGACAACATCCCACCACTACTGCTACGCGCCGGCCGCTCCCTCGGCGCCCGCGGCCTCGTATCACTGCGCCACGTGATCATGCCCGCCGCGCTCCCCACCTTCATCTCCGGCCTCAAACAAGCCTGGGCATTCGCCTGGCGCGCCCTCATGGGCGCCGAACTCATCGTGTTCTCCATCGGCACCGTCTCACTCGGCCAACAACTCGAAGCCAGCCGACAACTCCCCGACTTCCCCGGCCTCTACGCCGACATGATCGCCGTATTCCTCGTCGGAGTCGTCATCGACAAGCTCATCTTCGCCAAAATCGACAAGACCATCCGCCGCCGCTACGGCCTCATCGACACCGCCACGAGCTAGCGGTCTCGCTCTTCGACGGTCACGGAGCGCATCACGTCGCCCACCTGCACTGCCTCGGCGAGCTCCATGCCCTCGACCACGTAGCCGAACAGGTTGTAGTCCTTGGTGAGCTTGCGCCGGCAGTCGTCGATGCAGATGAAGAACTGGCTGCCGTTCGTGTGCTTGCCGGAGTTGGCCATCGCCACGGCGCCGAGCGTGTACTCGCCCACCACGGGCTCGTCACGGAACTTGTAGCCCGGTCCGCCCCGACCGCTGCCCTCCGGGCATCCGCCCTGGATCACGAAGTCGGGCACGACGCGATGGAACGTGAGGCCGTCGTAGTAACCCTGCCGCGCGAGGCCCACGAAGTTGTTCACCGTGTTCGGCGCGAGCTGCGGGTCGAGGTCCATGACGATCTTCCCGGCGTCGAGGGTGATCGTGGTGCGATAGATCTTGGAACCGTCGATCTGGTACTCCGGCATGTCGGCCACGGATGCTCCTTCAGGGCTTGGTAGTGGTCGTGGTGGTCGCGTGGGTGGTCGTCGAGCTGGTGACCGGTTGTGTCGCCCCGGCAATGAGCTGGGTCGCCATCTCGCGCCGGGCGACCTCGGACTTCGGCGCCGCCTTCAAGTACTCACGCAACAGCGGCACCGCCTGGCCCGGATCATTGCGTACGGCGAGCAGCAGCACACCCTTGTACAGGATCCCGTTGAGATAGTGCGGATCAAGGGCAAGGGCGCGGTCGAGGTACTGCTGCGCAGTGTCGACGAGCTCGGTGTCGCCACTCGCACCGATCTGCTGAGTGAGCAGCCAACCGAGCTCGCCGAGCGGCTCCGGGCGCTTGCGGTCCTTCTTCGACGCGGCGAGGAACTGGTTCGCCGCCAAGTTGAAGTTGCTCTCGGCCTCGAAGCGCAGACCGGCGTCCATGTGACCCTGGAACGTGTCGGGGATCGTGCCGCTCACCGTCGACGGCGGCGCGCTGTTGCCCGTGATCGTCTGGCCCGGTGCGCGCGTGCCGGCCGACTCGGCGAGCGCGAACGCGGCTCCTGCAGCGAAGACGACCGCGAGCGCGATGAACAGCGCGCGCCGCTGTGCCGGGATCGGCGGGCGCTTCGGCCGGTCGTCGCGACCGGAGCGCAGCGCGCGCAGCACCTCGGCGGCACGAGCCGTGTAGTCGGAGTGCAGCGTGGTGTACGTGCCCTCGTCGATCCCGCCGTCGGCGCGCTCACGCTCGAGGTCGTCGAGCGACTTGAGGAGGAACTCGCGCTCGGTCTCGAGCGCGGCAAGCTGGTCGTCGGTGAGTCGAGCCATCAGCCGTCGCTGCGCGCCTCGGCGACGAGCGCCTCATCGTCGGGACTGGCCACCCGCCGCGGATCACGGCGATTGCGCGCGTAGGCCGCTCCGAGGCCGGCGACGGCCAGCACGAACGCCACGACGGGCAACCCCCACGCCACCAGCCCGAGCCCGCTCGCCGCAGGGAGCAGCGAGCTGTCGGGGTAGCTGCGCTGGATCGCCGCGATGATCTCGTCGTCGCTCTTGCCGGCGCGCACCTCCTGCAGCACGAGCGCGCGGATCGAGCGTGACACGTCGGAGTTGCTGTCGGCCACCGACTCGCCGCCGCAGATCGGGCACTTGAGGCGTTGATCGATCGAGTCGGCCCGGCTGCGCGCGGTGGCCGGGCCGCTCCTCGTCGCAACGACGAGCAGCGTGGCGACAGCGATGCCGAGCACGACCCACAGCGCCAGGCGGGCGCGTGAACCCTTCATGCGCTCGCCTTGTAGGCCTCGATCAGCGACTCGAGCTTGGCGAGATCGATCGGCCCCGAGATCCAGTTGCGGACCACGCCGTGCTTGTCGATCACGAACGTCTCGGGCTGTCCGGTGACGCCGTACGCAAGCGCGGTGCGCTCACCCGGATCGAACGCGACCGGAAAGGTGATCTGCTCGGTCTGCACGTAGTCGGTGATGTCGCGCTGCGCGTGCACATCGTGCACGATCCCCACGTAGGCCACGAGCGGGTCGGTGCGGTACGTGGACCACAGCCGCTGCAGATCGCCGAGCTCCTGTTGGCACGGGATGCACCAGTCGTTCCAGTAGTTGATGATCACGACCTTGCCCGCGTCGGCTTGCAGGTCGACCTTGCCGCCTCCGAGCGCGGGCAGGCTGAACGCGGGCGCCGGATGCTTGACAAGCGCGCCCCCGCTCGTGTCGTGGCTGCGGCCGAGGGACGCGGCGAGCACGATGACCAAGCCGATCACCACGACCGCCACGCAGGTGACGACCCAACGAACTCGTGTCACGTGCCCGCTCCGACGGTGGCGAGCTCACGTTCCGGCGGCGCGACGGCGTCGGGCTGCTTGCGCTTCGCCGGCACGAGGCACAGCAACGTGCCGAACGCCATGATCCCGCCGCCGAGCCAGAGCCACATCATCAGTGGGTTGATGCCCACCTGCAGCGTGACGCGACCCTGATCGTCGGGTGCTTCGATCAGCGACAGGTACACGTCGTTGAGCAGACCCACGTGCACCGACGGTGTGCCGATGCCCTGGTTGCTGCCGGGGAAGGTGGAGATCGCGGGTGCGTACACGCCGAAGTCGTCACCGCCGTGGCGCACGTGCACGCGCACCTTCAACGTGGCCTTCTGCGGCGACCGCACGATCGAGCTACCGAGATAGGTGAGCTGGTGGCCGGCGATGGTGACGGTCTGGTTCTTCTTGAGCTGCACCTCGCGACGCGTGCCCCAGCTCTGCGAGCCGGCGATCGCGATGGCGACGACGACCACGCCGGTGTGCACCACGAGACCACCCCACTTGCGCGGGTTGGATCGCACCGTGCGGGCCAGCGCGGGAACGGTGCGCTCGTGGTACGCGCGGCGCCGAGCTCGTACCGCGATGGCGAAGTTGCGGACGATGCCGGCCACGCAGAACGCACCCAGACCCACCGCGATCACAGGGCCCAGACCGCGGTAGCCGAGCACCACCACGAACGCCATCGCCACCACGCCGCACACCGCCGGAACCTGGAGGCGTTCACGGAGCACCTCGCCGGCCGTCGCCCGCCACGGCAACACGGGTGCCACGGCCATCATGAACAGCAACGCCAGCCCGATGGGCAGCGACATGCGGTCGAAGTAGGGCGCGCCGATCGAGATCTGCTGGTTGTTCAACGCTTCGACGAGGAGCGGGAACACGGTGCCCGTGAGCACGACGAGCGCGAACGCGGCGAACAACAGGTTGTTGGCGAGGAACGCCGATTCGCGCGACACCAGCGAGTCGATGCGACCCGGGGTACGCAGGCGATCACCGCGCCACGCGATGAGACCGAGGCCGCTGGCGACGATCACGCCGAGGAACGACAACAGCCACGGCCCGATGTCGCTCTGACTGAACGCGTGCACCGAGTTGATGACGCCCGAACGGGTGAGGAACGTGCCGAGGATCGTGAGACTGAACGTGGCGATGATCAGCGAGATGTTCCAGACGCGCAGCATCGCCCGGCGTTCCTGCACCATCACCGAGTGCAGGAACGCGGTGGCGGTGAGCCACGGCAGGAACGATGCGTTCTCGACCGGATCCCAGCCCCAGTAACCGCCCCAACCGAGCACCTCGTAACTCCACCACGCGCCCAGCACGATGCCGACCGTGAGGAAGCCCCAGGCGATCAACGACGCCCGTCTGGTGTCGGCGAGCCAACCCTCACCGAAGCGGCCGGTGATGAGCGCGGCGATCGCGAACGAGAACGGGATCGTCATGCCCACGTACCCGGCGTAGAGCATCGGTGGGTGGAACGCGACGAGCGGGTGGTTCTGCAGCAATGGGTTCGGTCCGTTGCCGTCGAACGGAATGAGCCCGCTCTGGGTGGCAAACGGGCGCGCTGGGCCCACCATCAACGCGAAGAAGAAGAGGCACACGAGGTACTGCACCAGCAGCGCCCATGACACGAGCGCATCGCGGCGCCGCCGCCGGAACGCGAGCATCGTGATCGCCACGTACGCGCACAGGATCACGACCCACAAGATGATCGAGCCTTCGAGCGCGCCCCATGCCGCGGTGAACGTGAACAGCCCCGGCGTGGCGTTGGCGACGTTGTTCGCCACGTACTTGATCGCGTAGTCGTGACTGAACAGCGCCCATTCCATCGCCACGAACGTGAGCACGGCAGCTGTGCACATCGGCGCGACGAAGCGCCGGCCCGCGTCGACCAGGCGGGAGTTGCGGCGCGCGAGCCCGAGCCCGAGTGTGCCCGCGCCGAGCGCGGCCGATACGGCGCCGCCTACGACTGCGAAGTCGCCGAGTGCCCCGGGGCCGGCCATCGCTCAGGCACCGGGCTGACGACACGACGCCATGCGCGTGTCGTCACCGAGCTGGTGGGCCTTCGACGAGTAGTCGCTGCCGTGGCGTCGAGTGAGACCGTCGGCTTCGAGCACCTTGCCCTGCCACCGACCGGCGACCACGAGTGGCGTGCAGCCCTTGAGGGTCTGAGGCGCATCGGCCGGACCCAGATGCACCGCGAGCGTGGCATTGCCGTCCGACAGCTCGAAATCGCGGCCGTGCACCGTGCCGGGCACCACGAGGCCACCCACGCGCAGATGCTTGCCGTGGTCGCCCGAACGCTCCGCCACGGCCTGCTTCACAGGCATCCAGTAATCGATGTTCGTCGCGAGTGACGTGATCATCCACACGACCGCGCCCGCGCACACGACCGCGAGCACGATGTAGCGAGCTTTGAACCGCTTCGACGGCGTGACGGGCGCGTCGGGATCGCCCGTGGTCATGTCGGCCTTCACGAAACCCGCTCCCCTGCGCTTGCTCCCGCGTCGGCGGCGATAGCCGCCTGCGGTGCGCCACCGGCGGCCGCGCCGAGGCGATCGGCGCGCCGCAGCTTGCGCAACAGCCACGTGGTGTAGCTGCCCAGCACTCCGGCGGTGAGCAGGTAGCCCGTGGCCACATACGGCCAGTTGCGGTCCATCAGATACTGACCGCCTCACGAGGACGTGCGCCCGCTGCCGCGACCCGCTGCGCGATCGCGGCTTCGAGCTCCCGCTCGGCCAGACCCTCTTCGACCGCGAGGAGCTGCACACGGCGCAGCACGAGGTACGCGTAGAGCACCGTGAACGCGGCGACGCCGAGCAGCAAGGTGGCCTGCATGCTCGTGTCCTGGATGTGGATCTGCATCTTCGCGTTGAAGACCGAACCGTCTTGGTGCAGCGTGGTCCACCACGACACCGAGAAGTGCACGATCGGCACGTCGGCGAACGCGATCAGCGCGGCGATCGAGCTGCGCATCGCGCGTTGCTCGGGCGAGCCACCCACGCGGCGCAGAGCCAGATAGCCGAGGTACAAGAAGAACAGCACTGCGGTGGTGGTGAGGCGCGCGTCCCATGCCCACCACTGACCCCAGATCGGCTTGCCCCACAACGACCCGAGCGCGAGCGTGAGGCCAGTGAAGATCACGCCGAGCTCGGCCGACGCGCCGGCCAGCAGGTCCCAGTGCAGCGCACGCGTGCGCGGGAACAGCCAGAGCAGCGATGCCAGCGCGGTGACACCGAACGCCAAGTACGCGAGCCACGCGGACGGCACGTGCAAGAACAACAAGCGGTAGGCATCGCCTTGGCCGGTGCCACGCACGAACGCATCGCGGCCCCCGTCGGCGGGCACCACGAACAGCGCCATCACCACAGTGGCCCCGACCGCGAGCGCGGCGACGGCACCGAGCGCCGTCTGCCAGACACTCCGCGATTGCGCGCTCACGCTTCCTCCAACAACGACTCGAAGGCCACGATCCCTGCAGTCACGTAGACCGCTGCGAACACGACCAGCAGCTGCACCCACGGCCACGCGTCGCCGGTGCTTCCGGTCAACGCGTCGTCGAAGGCTCTCGTGGCACCCAACAGCACCGGCGCAGTCACCGGCAGGACCAGCAGCGGGACCAGCGTCTCACGAACGCGCAGCCCTGCGGCCAGGATGCCGTAGACGGTACCGGTCGCCGCGATACCGCAGGTCGCGGCCACTGCGGTGGGGATCAGCACCTCGAGCCCGCGCACGTTCACGTTGTAGAGGCCGAACGTTCCGATGAGCAGCACGACCTCGAGTGCGAGCAGCTCGAGGACGATGGCACCCGCCTTGCCGAGGAACACCGACGCACCGTCGATGCCCGAGAGGCGCAGCGCGTCGCGCGCACCGTGCTCCGACTCCACCGCGAAGCTGCGCGACACCGCGAGCACCGCGGCAAGCAGGACCGCGATCCAGAACAGACCGGGAGCGACGTTGGGGAGCAGCCGGCTCTGCGGATCGAGTGCGAACGCGAAGAGCAACAACACGAGCACGCCGAACGGCAGGATCTGGCCGAGCGTGACGCGCGACCGCGCCTCGATCCGCAGGTCCTTGCCGGCCACCGCGAGCGCGTCACTGAGGATCGTCACGAGACGGCGGCCTCGACCTTGGTGCCCTGCGCCACGACATCGCCGTCGATCGTCTCGAGCACACCACCGTGGAGCAGGCCGGCATCGACGACCACTTCCCGGTGCGCCAGCGCGCGGGCCCGCTCGAGCTCGTGCGAGGCAAGGATCACGGTGCGGCCCTCCGACGACGCGGCGGCGAGCAGCTCGTCGAGCAGAGCGCGACCGTCGGCATCGAGACCGGCGTGCGGCTCGTCGAGCAACAACAGCCGCGGCGCGCGGGCGAACGCGACGGCGAGCGCGAGGCGGCGGCGTTGACCGGCCGAGAGGCGACGGTGCGTGATCCCCGACTGTGCCGCGAGCCCGAGGCGCTCGATCGCGGCGTCGGCCTGGCGCACATCGGCGCCGGCGCTGCGCAGGCCGAAGCGAACGTTCTCGCGCACCGTGAGGTCGTCGTAACAGCCTGTGTCGTGGCCGACGAGTGCGAGATGGCGGCGGTGGGAGCGCCGGTCGCGCCGCAGATCCACGCCGAGCACGGTGGCGGATCCCGAGCGCAACGGCAGCAACCCGGCGATCAGCCGCAACAACGTGGTCTTACCGGCGCCGTTGGGGCCGCTGAGCAGCACGATCTCGCCCGCTGCGACGTCGAGGTCGGCTCCGGCGAGCGCCGGAAAGCGGCCGAGCACGCACACAGCCGAACGAGTGCTGACGACGGGCAACGCGCCTCCCTGGCGGACGCGACGAACCGCCGCGCCGAGACCGCCAGTCTACGAAGCACACCCAGGCCGGGCCGAAAGGCCGGGGCGGCAGATCTCAGGAGCACGTGGCGTTCGCCGCACCGGAGCGATCGCGCCCAGGAGGGCCGTCCCGACCCCCTATCGTCATCGGCGATGCGGGAGACGGTGCGACGCACGTTGGGGGGCATCGGCCGCACGCTGATCGCCACGGGCATCCTGATCCTGGCGTTCGTCGTCTATGAGCTGTGGGGCACGGGATGGTTCACCGCCCGGGAGCAGGCCCACCTGAAGGCCCAGTTCCGCCAGGAGATCCTGGCCCGGCTCCACACCCCCACCACTACGGCGCGCTCCACCACCACCGCGCCGGCCTCGGCATCGACCACCCCGCCCACAACCGCTGCGGCCCAGCCGGTCGACAGCCGCCAGATCGCGGCGCTGCTCAGTCATGTGAAGGAGGGCGACCCGATCGGCATCATCCACATGCCGTGGAGCGACTACGCCGTGGTCGAAGGCACGAGCCGCGACGACCTGAAGAAGGGGCCCGGCCACTACATGGACACGCCCTATCCGGGCCAGTTCGGCAACGCCGCCATCGCCGGCCACCGGACCACGTTCCTGCACCCCTTCTACGACCTCGACTCGCTCAAGGTGGGCGACACCTTCACGATCGACATGCTGTGGGGCAAGTACACGTACCGGGTGGCCACCGCGCCCACGCCGGTGCGGCCGACCGACGCCTACGTGGCCCGCACGGGCGCTCCCACCCAGACCGATCCGAACCGGCCCGATACCCGGCCGAGCACGCAACCGTGGCTCACGCTCACCACGTGCAACCCGCGCTTCTCGGCCGCGCAGCGCCTCATCGTGCAGGCCCAGCTCGTGATCGCCAAGAGCCCGCCGCCCGTGCGCTACGCGCCGCCCACCACCCCGAGCACCGTGCCCGGGACCAAGGCGGGCAGCGGCAACCTCGCCGCGGAGTCCGGGTTGGGGCTCCAGGGCGACGCGAACAGCAAGGGCCCGGCCGTGCTCTGGGGCATCTTCGTGGCGATGATCGGAGCGCTGTGGTGGTGGGTGTACCGCCACTGGCGCCACCCCGCCATGTGGGCGGCCGGCCTGGTTGCCTTCCTGCCCGTGCTCATCGGGTTCTACGTGTACCTCGAGCGGGTGCTGCCCGCGGGCTACTAGCCGCCCCGAACGGATCAGCTCGGTGACACGGTGACACCCTCGCCCGATTCCGTGCGGACCGCGGCGGCGCGCATCGCCGCGTTCGTGCACCGCACTCCGGTGCTGCACTCCACGCTCATCGACGAGTGGGCCGGCGCGCACGTGCTGTTGAAGGCGGAGCACCTGCAGCGCGCCGGCGCGTTCAAGTACCGCGGTGCCACGAACGCGGTGCAGTCGCTCGCGGCGCAGGTCGCGACGAAGGGTGTCGCCGCGCACTCGTCGGGGAATCACGCCGCCGCGCTCGCGCTCGCGGCGCGCACACGTGGCATTCCCGCGCACATCGTGATGCCGGCGAATGTGGCTCCCGTGAAGCGCGCCGCCGTCGCGGCATACGGGGCACGCATCATCGAGTGCGAGCCCACCGAGGCAGCCCGCATCGAGACGCTGCGCGCCGTGGTCGCCGAAACCGGTGCCGTCGAGATCCATCCGTTCGACAACGACGACGTGATCGCCGGCGCAGGAACCGCGGCACTCGAGCTGCTCGACGAGGTGCCCGGCCTCGACGCGATCGTCGCCCCACTGGGCGGCGGCGGCCTGCTGTCGGGGACGGCCCTCGCCGCCCGGAGCGCCGGAGGTGGCGTGGTGGTGTGGGGCGCCGAGCCCGCCGGAGCCGACGATGCCGCACGGTCACTCGCAGCCGGTCGGCTCATACCGCAGACGGATCCCCGCACGATCTGCGACGGTCTGCTCACGTCGCTCGCGCCCCGCACGTTCGCCATCGTCTCGGAGCTCACTGCGGGGGTGATCGTCATCGACGACGACGCCACCCGCGCCGCCTTGCACATGCTGCTCACCCGCACGAAGCAGCTGATCGAACCGAGCGCGGCGATCGCCCTCGCTGCCGTGCGCGCCGAACCGTCGCTGGCCGGCCGCCGCGTGGGCGTGGTGCTGTCGGGCGGCAACGTCGATCCGGCCCGGCTGGCCGAGCTGGCGCCCCCCACCTGAGGGGCTCCGCTTTCGCAGCGGCGCGCTACTCGCCGCGAAAGATCGGCGCGCGCTTCTCGGCGAAGGCGGCCATGCCTTCGCGCAGGTCGGCACTCGCGAACGCCTGCTTCTCGAGCGCGGCGATCTCGGCGCGCCCTTCGTCGGTGAGCGGCCCGGCGGCCACGAGGTTCAAGGCCCGCTTGTGGCCTTGCACGGTGAGTGGCGCCAGCTGCGCAATGTGGTCGGCGAGGGCCAGCGCGGCATCGAGCGCGTCGTCGGTGACCCGTTGCACGAGGCCGATGCGCAACGCCTCGGCGCCGTCGACCTCGCGGCCGGCGATCAGGAAGTCGCGCGCGAGGCCGTGACCCATGAGCTGCGCGAGCCGCGCGATGTTCGCGGCCGACAGGAGCACACCGAGACGGCCGCCGGGGATCGCGAGCCGCGCACGCGGTGTGGCGACGCGGAGGTCGCACGCCACAGCGAGCTGCAAGCCGGCGCCGATCGCAGGCCCGTTCAGCGCCGCGATGACGGGTGCCGGATGGTCGACGATGGCGTCGAGCAAGATCTCGAACGCGGGCCGGAACGTGTCGGTCCCGCCATGTTCCGCGTCGCCGTCGGCGAACCGGGTGGCGAGATCGGCACCGGCACAGAACGCGTTGCCGGCGCCCGTGATCACGATGGCGCGCAGGCTCCGATGGCCCCACAGGTGGGCGGTCATCTGCTCGCACAGCACGGCGTTCAGGGCGTTGCGACGATCGACACGGTCGATCGTGACGAGACCGACGTGCCCGCGCGGCTCGAACTGGATCGACGCGATCGTCACGTGTCGTCGACGCGCGCGATCAGGTCACCTTCGTGGACGGTTCCGCCCGCTTCGACCAACAGGTCGTACAGCGTGCCCGGCACCTCGGTGACGACCGGGATCTCCATCTTCATCGACTCGAGGATCACGATCTCGTCGCCCTCGGCAACGAACTGGCCGACTTCGGCGCGCACCTGCCACACGTTGGCGGTGATCTCGGCCCGGATCTCGTGCATGGATGGGGACGTTAGCGACCGCGGCGTCACACCGGCAGGACTCCGTGCTTGCGCCAGGGTCGATCCACGCGCTTGTCGGCCGTGATCGACAGGCCGCGCCAGATCGCGGCGCGGGTGTCGGCCGGGTCGATCACATCGTCGAGTCGCGCGTGGCCGGCGGCGATGTAGGGATCGATGTTGGCGCGGATCTCCTCGGCGAGCTCGAGGCGCCGCCGGGCGCGCTCGTCGTCGTCGTCGATCGCCGCGAGCGTGCGCCGGTGGATGATGTTGACCGCACCGTCGGGGCCCATCACCGCGATCTCGGCCGTGGGCCAGGCGACGATGTAGTCGGCCTCGTACGCGAGGCCGTTCATCACGAAGTAGCCCGCGCCGTAGCTCTTGCGCAGCACCACCGAGATCTTGGGCACGGTGGCTTCCGAGACCGCGAACAGCATCTTGGCCCCATGGCGGATGATGCCCTGCTTCTCCACCGCACTCCCCACCACGAAACCGGGAACGTCGTGGAGGAACACGAGCGGGATGTTGAACGCATCGCAGAGCCACACGAAGCGCGCCGCCTTGTCGGCCGCGTTCACGTCGAGCGCGCCTCCGAGCCCGCCGATCGGGTTGTTGGCCACGATGCCCACCGGCATGCCCCCGACCCGCGCCAGACCCGTGGTGAGGTTCTTGGCCCAGTCGGGCTTGATCCACAGCACCTCACCGTCGTCGACCACGGCCCGGACGACCTTGCGCATGTCGTACGCGCGCCGCGGGGCGGTCGGAACGATGTCGTAGAGCTCGGGCGTGCGGCGGTCGACCGGATCGGCGCAGTCACGAACCGGCGGCCGCTCGCCGTTGTGCTGCGGGAAGAACGAGAGGTACTCGCGCACGACGCGCAGGCACGCCTCGTCGCTCTCCACCTCGAGATCGGCGACGCCGCTCACCTTCGTGTGCACGGCGCTCCCGCCCATCTCCTCCTCGGTGACGTCTTCGCCCACCGCGGCCTTCACGAGATGACGGCCGCCGAGCGCCATCGACGACGTGCCCTTCACCATCGGGACGAAGTCGGCGAGCGCTGGGATGTACGCCGTGCCTGCCGCGCAGTGGCCGAGCATCGCGGCGACCATCGGCACCACACCGCTCATCGCGACCTGCTCACGGAACAAGGCGCCCGCGCCTGCGAACGTGGAACCGCTCGTCGACTGGATGCGGGCACCCGCGCTGTCGAGCAGCCAGATCATGGGGATCCGCTGGCGGAGAGCGTGCGCACGCATACGTGCGATCTTGTCCTCGCCGACCGCGCCCATCGACCCGGCCATCACCGTGAAGTCGTACGCCGCAACCGCGACGAGGCGGCCGTCGATGCGCCCGACTCCCGTGACGACGCCGTCGGCCGCGAGATAGCGATCGCCGAGCCCGGCGTCCATGTGGTCGGCGAGCAGGCCGTACTCCACGAACGAGTCGGAGTCGAGCAGCCAAACGAGTCGAGTTCGGACGGTCTGCTTGCCGAGGTCGTGCTGGCGGGCGACGAGATCCGCGCCGCCCATCTCGAGCGCACGCGACTTGCGCGCCGCGAGATCATCGACGAGTGGACCCCACTGATGCTGTTCGTCGGGCACGTCAGCGGCCCTTCCAGCGCGGCGTGCGCTTCTCTGCGAACGCGGCGACGCCCTCGGCCGCGTCTTCAGTGTTCGTGGTGAGCGTGAGCATCCCCTGCAGGTATGCGAGCGCCGCGTCGGCGTCGGGTTGCTCGAGGGTTCGGTAGAACGACTCGCGGCCCCACCGCATCACGAGGGGCGACTTCGCGGCGAGGGCACTCGCCAGCTCCTCCACGGCCGAGTCGAGCTCGGCGGCCGGCACGACGCGGGTCACGAACCCGACGCGCTCAGCCTCTTCGGCGTGCACTCGCCGCCCCGTCATCATGAGCTCGAGCACCTTCTTGGGCGGGAGCGTTCGCAGCAGCGGCACTGTGATCATGTACGGCCAGAGCCCCACGTCGATCTCCGGCGTGCCGAACACCGCGTCGTCGGCGGCCACGATCAGATCGCACGCGCAGGCGAGGCCGAAGCCGCCGGCGAGCGCGTAGCCGCGCACCTTGGCCACGATCGGCTTGCCGATCGACCACATCGTGCGGAACAGGTCGGCGAGGAGCCCGCGGCTCTCGTGCACCGCCGCAAAGCCTGCGTTGTCGGCGATGCCACCGAGGTCGGCTCCGGCACAAAAGGCCCGGTCGCCGGCGCCGGCGAGCACCACGACGCGCACGTCGTCGTCGAGGCCCGCCCGGGTCATCGCGTCGCACAGACCGCGCATCACGGCGTACGACATGGCGTTGCGCCGCTCGGGCCGGTTGATCGTGATGCGCGCGATCCCGGCGCCTTGTTCGTAGAGCACCTCGTCCGTCACACCGCGATCGTAGAGCGGAGTCCGCGATTGACGGCGTGCCACTCAGTACCCTCGCCGTGATGAGCAAGTTCCTGCTGATCGGCGTGGCGCTCGCGCTCGTGGTGCCGCTCCTCTCCCGCGGCAACTACGCGCGCCTCGTCTTGATGCAATGGCGCTGGCGCTCGTTGCTGGCCCTCGGCGTCGTCGCGCAGCTGCTCGCAGGCTGGTCGGCGCTGTCGTGGAGCCTCGGCTTCGGTCTCCTCGTCGCGTCGTACGTGCTGCTCATCGGGTTCTGCGCCGGCAACGTGATCCACCGGGGCATGGCCGTGATCACCATCGGGATCGCGGTGAACTTCGCTTCGATCCTGCTCAACAGCGGGATGCCCGTGCACGTGCCACCCGACTGGGAGGCGCGCGGTGGCATCGCCACCACGGTCAAGCACCACCCGCAGGACTCCCGCGACCGCGTCCCGGGGCTCGGCGATGTGATCGTGCTCCGTGCGCTCGACGAGGCGATCAGCTTCGGTGACCTCATCCTCGTGGTCGGCTTGTGCGACCTCACCTTCCAGGCGAGCCGGCGCCGGCGCGGTGGCCGCGCCGAGCGACGACGCGCCCCCCGCGCCCTGCGTCTGCCGATGCCCGCGCGCCTGGGGGCGCCACGGCCTCGCGTCGCGCCCACCACTATCGACCTCACCTCCGACGAGCGCGTCCCAGCGCTGGTCAACGGTGGCCGCCACCCCGGCGGCGAGCCCACCGACGAGGCGACCGACGGGCCCGGCGACGGGCCCATGGAGCGCGTCGAGCACGCGTAGACACGGCGCGTACTGTCACGGTCGTGACGCAGCGCCCGCCCGTCGAACACTTCGCTTAGCGCTCGCGCATCGTGGCGTCCCCCGAAGCGCTCGACCCCGTCGCCGTCGAGCGCGAGCTCTGCCGGCTGCCACCGATCGTCGTCGCGCATCTCGTGATCGATGACGGCGGGCGCATCATCGCGGTGCGCGTGGTGGCGACTGGCACCGACGATCTCGACCACCTGGCACGCGACGTGCAGTCGGTGGCACTCGCATCGTTCGGCCTGGAGCTCGACCGGCGCATCATCAGCGTCGCCCGACTCGACGACGACGCAGCGGCAGCGCACGACCACAGCCACGAGACCGAGATCGCGCAGCCGACCAGCCCGGGTCCGGAGCTCGAGCGGCTGCGGATCGAGATCGACGGTCGCCAGGTGGTGGTGGGTGTCTCGTTGGTCTTCGCGGGCGTACGCGCGACGGGGCACACCGAAGGCACGGCGGCGGCGTCACTGCGCCCACGGATTGTCGCCGCGGCCACCGTCGATGCGTTGCAGCAGCTCTCGGACGGCCGCGGCGGCCACTCGGGCCTCGACCTCGGCGACGCGCTGATCGTCCGGATCGGCGCCGACGACGTGGCCGTGGTGACCTTGATGGATGCAGCATCGGCATCGGAGCGGGTGTTGACCGGGTCGGCCGTGGTCACCGATCGAGACGACGCGCCCGCGGTGGTGCGCGCCGTACTCGATGCTGCCGCGCGCGGGTCGGGAACGAGCGCCGCGTGAGCCCGATCGCCACCGTCGTCTCGTACCGGCTCGGCGGAACCGACGGCGTCGCTGTGGAAGCGCGCAAGTGGTCGGGCGCGCTGCAGGCCTTGGGCTTCGAGGTGCGTCGCGTCGCGGGCGAGTTCGACGGCCCGGCAGAACCCGGCGACACGATGTTGCCGTTTCTCGCCATCGACGGCCCGCCGCCCGATGCCGCCGAACTGCGGCGCGCCGTGTCGGGCAGCGACCTGCTCATCGCCGAGAACATCTGCTCGCTCCCGTTGCGCGCCGAGGTCTCCCGTGCCGTGGCCGAGGTGCTCGCCGACCACGCGGCCGCGGGCGGCCGCGTCGTGCTGCGGCATCACGATCTGCCCTGGCAGCGCCGCCATCTGCGCGATCTCGCGGACGAGTTCCCTCCGCGCATCGCCGACGCGCTGCACGTGACGATCAACCTGCGGTCGCGACGCGAGCTCATCGCGCGGCGCTTCGAGCGCGTGGCCACGGTGCAGAACCACTTCGACTTCGACGCGGCACCCGGTGACCGCGAGGCGACGCGAACGCTGTTGGGCTTCGCCGAGAACGACATCGTGCTGTTCCAGCCCGCGCGCGCGATCGAACGCAAGAACGTGCCCGGCGGCGTGCGCTTCGCCACGGCGCTGGCGCGGCGCCTCGAACGGGTGATGCCCGATCGCACAGTCCGGTACTGGCTGAGCGGACCGGCCGAAGACGGCTACGGCCCCACGCTCGATCGCGTGCTCGAGCGGTGCCCCGTTCCCGTCACGCTCGGCCGCGGGCCCTCACCGGCCGACGGCTACGCGGCGTGCGACGTGGTGCTGTTCCCTTCGACCTGGGAGGGCTTCGGCAACCCGGTGATGGAGTCGATCTGGGCGCGCAAGCCCCTCGTCGTGTTCCCGTATCCGGTGCTCGCCGAGATCGTGGCGTGCGGGCTCGAGTTCTTCTCCACCGACGAGGTCGACGAGGTCGCTCGCTTTCTCGGCCGGCCCGACGCGGCGTACCTCGAACGGCAGGTGCGCCGCGCCCGACTCAACTTCTCGCTCGCCGACCTGCCGGGCGCGATCGGATCGGTCTTCGCAGAAGCAGGGTGGTCGTGGTGAGCAACGGTCCCGATCCCGTCGCAGTCCGTCGGGCCCGTGTCGTGCGCCTCGTGGGCCTCGGCAAACGAGCCGGCTACGGCGCGCTCCTCGTGGCGATCGGAGCATTCGCGTGCGGGGTCGCGCTGTCGTTCCCGCCGTGGACGGTGCTCGTGGCCACACTCGGGCTCGTGGTCTGCTGCATCGTGCTGCCGCCGGCCGTGGTCTTCGGCTACGCGGTGCGCGCCGCCGAGCGGGACGAACGCGCCGGCCTCTCCTAGCATCGCCACATGCGCTATCGCCGCCTCGGCACCAGTGACCTCCTCGTCTCCGAAGTCGCCCTCGGCACATGGACGTTGGCGAGCGACTGGTGGGGACGCGTCGACGATCCGCAGTCGTTCCTGCATGCGGCACTCGATTGCGGCATCAACTTCATCGACACCGCGCCCGTGTACGGCGAAGCCGCCGTCGGCGAAAGCATGCTCGCCGATCTCCTGCGCGATCACCGCGACGAGATCGTGCTCACGACGAAGTGCGGCTACGACATCGACGCGCCGCGCATCAAGGGCCAGGGTGAGCGTCCGCAGGACTTCTCGCCCGCGGGCGTGCGCCGCCAGCTCGACGAGAGCCTGCGCCGGCTCGGCACGGATCACATCGACCTGTACCAGCTGCACAACGTGCGCATCGACCCGATCCGCGAAGACGCGCTCTGGGATGCGCTCGAGACGATGCGCAACGAGGGCAAGATCCGTGAGATCGGCGTCGCGCTCGGTCCGGCGATCGGCTGGGTGACCGAAGGGATCGAAGCAGTCGACGCGCGACCGATCGTGTCGCTGCAGACGGTCTTCAACATCCTGGAGCAAGAGCCCGGGCTCACGTTCGCCGCGTGCAACCGCGTGCGAGAAGGCGGCTGCTCGTTGATCTCCCGCGTCCCGCACGCGTCCGACACGCTGTCGGGCAAGATCACGCCCGACACGGTGTTCCCGCCCGGCGATCATCGCGGGCATCGCAACGCCGACAACATGCTCGACAACTTCGAGAAGGCCGACACGCTGTCGTTCCTCTGGGCTCCCGAGACGGGCCGCACGATCGGCCAGGCCGCGGTCGCGGGAATCCTCGCGAACCCGGCTTTTGCGACCGTGCTCCCCACCGTGCTCACGGTCGACGAGCTGCGCGAGTACGCGGCGGCATCCGATCTGCCGTTCAGCGACGCCGAACGGGCCGAGCTCGATGCGCTGTGGTCGCGCAACTTCGACCACGTCGACCGCTTCACGATGCCGCTCAAGTCGAGCGTGTGAGCGGGCGCATCCTGGCCGTCTCGGCGCACCGTTCCGGAGCCCGGCTCGCGGCGAACAGGTAGGTTCCGACCTCATGCGCCTGCCCGCCGAGCAACGCCGCCAGCAGTTGCTCGACGTGGCGCGCGACGTCTTCGCCGAGCGGGGATTCCACGCCACGTCGATGGACGATGTCGCGTTCGCGGCCGGCGTGACGAAGCCGGTCCTGTACCAGCACTTCCGCAACAAGCGCTCGCTGTTCATCGAGCTGCTCGAAGACGTGGGAACCGAGCTCCTGGGCCGCCTCGACGCCGCCACACGCGAAGTGTCCACGGGCCGCGAGCGCGTGGAACGTGGCTTCGCCGCGTACTTCGGGTACGTGGTCGATCATCCCACCGCGTTCCGGCTGCTCTTCGGCGCATCGGTGCGCAACGATCCGGAGTTCGCAACGGTGAGCGAGCGCGTGGTCGACGCGGCGGCGTACGCGATCACCCCCCTCATCGCGATCGCAGTCGACGACGAGCATCGACGGGTGCTCGCGAACGCGCTCGTCGGCATGGCCGAGGCCACGAGCCGCCGATCGTTCGCGGGCGATGACGCGACGCGTGACAAGCAGGCCGACGACCAGCGCGCCGAGCACCTCGCCCGTTGGATCGCCGAGATGGCGTGGTTCGGCTTGCGCGGTGTCCGGGCCGACGACGGCACCGATTAGCCCCGCTGCAGATCCCCGCTTCCCGACCGGTCGCGGTCTGCCGAAATATAGCAAGTAGTCACTTGTTATAATCGCCGGACCTGCGAACCACCGATCAGGGGAGGACCCCATGGAGCAGCCGCAGCGCACCGCCATCGTCACCGGCGCGGCCCAGGGACTGGGCCTGGCGCTCGCCGAGACGCTCGCCGCCGAGGGCTGGGCCCTCGTGATCGACGCCCGCCGCGCCGACCGCCTCGCAGCCGCTCGAGATGCCCTCGCGGCGACGACGACCGTGATCGCGATCGCCGGCGACATCAGCGATCCGGCCCATCGCACCGAGCTCGCCGCCGCCGCTCGCGCCCTCGGAGCCGTTCGGCTCGTCGTGAACAACGCCAGCACGCTCGGCGTCTCGCCGCTCCCGGCACTCGCAAACGTCGATCCCGAGGTGCTGCGGCGCGTGTTCGACGTGAACGTCGTCGCGCCGATTGCGCTCGTGCGCGAGCTGGCCCACGACCTCGCCGCGGGCGCGACGATCGTGAACGTCACCTCTGACGCCGGCGTCGAGGCCTACCCGACTTGGGGCGGCTACGGCGCGAGCAAGGCCGCGCTCGAGCACGCGTCACGCGTGCTCGCGGTCGAGCATCCCGAGTGGCGCGTGCTCACCGTCGACCCGGGCGACATGCGCACCGAGATGCACCAAGACGCCTTCCCGGGCGAAGACATCTCCGATCGTCCGCTCCCCGAACGCAGCGCAGTGGCGATCGTCCGTCTCGTCGACTCCGACCGCCCGAGCGGCCGCTATCTCGCACAGGAGGTGGCCTGATGACCACGGCAACCGTTCCCACCACCGACAGCGCGCCGACCGGCGCGGCCCCGCTGTTCGAGCCGCTGCCGCTGGCGTTCCGCCTCGACGACGACCACGCCGCGCACGAACCGCCGGAGGCACGCGGGGTGCCGCGCGACGGTGTGCGCCTCATGGTCTCGCCCGGCATCGATGCGCCCGTGCACGGCACCTTCGCCGCGCTCCCCGACGTGCTCGATCCGGGAGACCTCGTCGTGGTCAACACGTCGGGCACGATCGCCGCCGCAGTCGACGCAGAGCTCGACGACGGCACGCCGATCGTCGTGCACGTGTCGTCGCAGCTGCCCGGCGGGATCTGGACCGTCGAACCGCGCGAGCAGATCGACGGCGGCTCGACGCAACAGCTGCGCCTGGCCGATCGGCCGCAGCAGGTTCGCCTCGCCGACGGCACCCAGTTGGAGCTGCTGCACCACATGGCCGGTTCGCAACGCCTCTGGCTCGCCGTCGTCGACGACAACGCGGCGCTTCCAAGCACACTCGCCGCGGCCGGACGGCCCATCCGGTATCGCTACGTGCCGCGCGACTGGCCAATCAGCGATTACCAGACTGTGTTCGCCACCGAGCCGGGGAGTGCCGAGATGCCGAGCGCGGCACGTCCCTTCACCGATGCACTCGTCACGCGACTGGTGCGCCGCGGGATCGGCGTCGCTCCGATCACGCTGCACACCGGTGTGTCGTCGCTCGAAGGCAACGAGCTCCCGTACCCGGAGCGCTACCGAGTTCCGGCCTCGACGGCGCGCGCCGTCAACACGGTCCACCGCGCCGGCGCACATGTGATCGCGGTCGGCACGACGGTCGTGCGCGCGCTCGAGACGGCCACCGACGCGAGCGGCACGACGCATCCCGCCGACGGCTGGACCGACACGGTGATCACCCCGGCGCGCGGCGTTCGGGCCGTCGATGCGTTGCTCACGGGCTGGCACGCTCCGGAGGCGACCCACCTCGCGATGCTCGAGGCCGTCGCCGGGCGCGCGGCGCTCGTGCGGGCCTACGACGCCGCGTTCGCGCAGGGCTATCTGTGGCACGAGTTCGGCGACAGCCATCTGCTCCAGCCGTACGCTGGCCGGTCGTGAACCCCGGATCCGCCTCCGGTGCCGTGAGCATCGCCCCGTCGCTGTCGAGCGGTCAGCGGGCGGCGCTCGAGGCGGTCCGGCGCGTCGGCGACGCGAGCGCCAACGACGTCGCCGCGGCCCTCGAGATCACCGTGAGCGGCAGCCGTCAGCATCTCGACGCGTTGCTCGACGCCGGCCTCGTGGCCATCACCGAGACGCCGCATGCCGGCACACGCGGCCGACCGAAGCTCGTGTACCACGTCACCGAACGGGCCGCCCCGCTCTTCCCCAACGCGTACAGCGCGCTCGCCAACGAGCTGCTGGGGTACCTCGCCGACGACGACCAGACCCTCGTCGATCGCGTCTTCGAACGCCGCCGCGAGAACCGGATCGCCAACGCACACGTGCGACTCGCACCCCTGAGGTCGTTCTCAGCGAAAGTCGCGGAGCTCGCCGCCATCCTCGATGAAGACGGCTACGTGGCCACGTGCGAGCAGATCGGTCGCGATCACTTCCGGATCGTCGAGCACAACTGTGCAATCGCGGCGGTGGCTTTGCGTTACGGGCAAGCGTGTTCCAGCGAGCTCGAGTTCATCCGCGCCGTGCTGAGCGACGCGCGCGTGGAGCGGGTGAGCCACATGGTGCAGGGTGCGCGGCACTGCGCGTACGACATCGTGCGCGTACGTGCGAGGCGCGCCTGACGCAAGCGACCCTTGCATGGTGGCCTATCCTGGGATCCAGCCGCCATTGGGGCGACATGCACCCAGCCCGGTTGCGCGGGTCGGTCGGAATCTCGACCATTGAACTCGCAATAGGGAAGCTTCATGGCGATCGCACTTCGCACTTCTGTTCCGTATTCCCCCGCGCCTGCGCCCGTTCCCGAACCGGGCCCGACCCGTATGGGCCTCGCGATCGGCCGCACCGTGACGGCATTGCTTGTCGTTGGGCCCATTGTGGCGTTGGCGATCGCGGTGCCGTTGCTGTGGGGCCACGCCGTCAACCTGCTCGATGTGATCCTCGCCGCCGCTTTCTACCTGGTCAGCGGGTTCGGCATCTCGGTTGGGTATCACCGGTTGTTCGCGCACCGAAGCTTTCGCGCTGCACGCTGGCTGAAGATCGCGCTCGCCGCAGCCGGCGCGCTGGCGGTCGAAGGATCGGCAGCAGGCTGGGTTGCGAACCACCGCCGTCATCACATGTTCAGTGACAAGCCGGGCGACCCGCACTCGCCGCACAACCACGGCACGGGCGCCGTCGCGCAGCTGCGCGGGTTCGCGCACGCGCACGTGGGTTGGCTCTTCCAGGCTGACCTCACCTCGGTGCAGCGGTATGCGCCCGACATGCTCGACGACCGCGACACGCGCATCATCGGCAAGCTCTTCCCGCTGTTCGCCGTCGCGTCGCTCGCCACGCCCTTCTTCCTCGGCTGGACGATCTCAGGAGCACTGCAAGGTGCGCTCACGGGCCTGCTGTGGGCCGGACTCGCCCGCATGATGCTGCTGCATCACGTCACGTGGAGCGTCAACTCGATCTGTCACATGTTCGGCAAGCAGCCCGCAACGCAGAACGATCGCAGCACGAACTTCGCTCCGCTCGCCCTCTTGTCGTTCGGCGAGTCGTGGCACAACTTCCACCACGCGCATCCTGCGTCGGCCCGCCACGGTGCCTTGGCCCATCAGGTCGACCCGTCGGCTGCGTTGATCCGCTTGTTCGAGCGCATGGGCTGCGCAACACGCGTGCACTGGCCGACCGAGGCCCAGATCGCGCTCTGCAACGTGAGCTGATCTCTACTGAGTGCCCGTGACGCGACGAGGCCGCCGGGTTTCCCCGGCGGCCTCGCACGTCATTGCGGCGTCTCAGATGACGCGAACGTTCTGAGCTTCTTCGCCCTTGCGACCCTTGGTGGTCTCGAACTCCACGCGCTGGCCGTCCTGGAGGGTCTTGTAACCCTCAGACTGGATCGCAGAGAAGTGCACGAACACGTCGTCGCCCGTCTCACGCGAAATGAAGCCGAAACCCTTTTCGGCATTGAAAAACTTCACAGTGCCTTGCTGCACAGAACAACTCATTTCTCATACGCGGCCAGCCAAGGAAGTTCGACCGACTCGCATCCATCACACTAGGGCCCCGGTGACCCATGCGGGTCATGCGCACCCCGCGAATCGAGCGAACTCACGCGATCTCACGCAGCGGAGGCGTCGATCGCGGCGATGATCGTGGCTGTGACCTGGGGAATTGGCGCGTTCGCGTCGATTGCCCGCAACAGTCTGAGGGCGCGATAGAAACCGAGCAGCGGTTGCGTCGCGTGGTGGTACACGGCCAAACGGCGTTCGATGACCGAGTCACCATCATCGACGCGACCTTCGGCGGCACGGCCGGAAAGCCGCGAACGGGCCACCTTGTCGGAGAGGTCGAGGTACACCACGGCATCGACCGCGATGCCCGCAGGCGGTGCAGACGCACGCGCGCGTTGCGCCTGGGCGAGGGTACGCGGAAAGCCGTCGAGGATGTAGCCCTGCGCTCGGGCCGCGTCGTCGAGCGCTCCGGCAACGACCGAGAACACGAGCTCGTCGGGGACGAGCTCGCCATCGTCGATGAAGGACTTCACCTCTTCGCCGAGGGGCGTGTGCGCTGCGACCTCATGGCGGAGCAGATCGCCGCTCGAGACATGGCGAATGCCGTAATGAGCCGCGAGCACTTCGCCTTGCGTGCCTTTGCCGGAGCCGGGGACGCCGAGCAGAACGAGTCGCATCGAGTCATTCCTAGCCGTTGCCGACGCCGAGACTCGCTCGGCGCGGGGCGGGCGCGAGGCGCTCAGCCGCGCGTGCGCTTGATGCCGGCCTTGGCCAACACATCGGCCGGCACACCGGCGCGGCGCCACATGCCATAGGTGATGCCCTTGCGCTCGCCATAGGTCTTGGCGACCTTGGCGAAGGCGCCAGCCAGCGCCTTCATGTCGTGCGCGTCGGTGCGCTGCGACCCGGCCACTCGCTGTTCGAGCTCGCTGGCCTTGACGATCGCGTCGAGTCGTGCGAGCCCCTTGGCGCTCGCAACCGTGGCCTCCGCGGCACGCAGCTTCGCTTGCAGGTCGGCGACCGAAACAGGGCGGCCTCGGCGCTTCGGCGTGTGCAGCGCATCGAGGTAGCTGCTCACGGCGCGGCGGGCCTGTTGCGACTGGGCCATCTTGCTGCGCGTTGCCGCCGACCTCGTTGTCTTTGTGGTCGACTTCTTCGCTGTCGACTTCTTGGCGGGAGCCTTCTTCGTCGACTTCTTCGCTGTCTTCTTCGTGGGCGGCATTGCACCATTCTGCTTCGCGCGCCCCGGATATATCCAATTATCGAGGATTTTCCGCGCTCAGCACCCTCACAGAGTCCGCAACCGCACCTGTTGCACCGAGTGATCTGCGCCTTTTTCGAGCACCAGCTGCGCACGGGAACGCGTCGGCGCGATGTTCTCCCGAAGGTTGATCCCATTGATGGAATCCCAGATGGACGAGGCCACTTCGCGGGCCTGTTCGTCGGAGAGACCGACAAAGTGGTGAAAAAAGGACTCGGGATCGCTGAACGCGGCCTGGCGCAGCGCCAGGAAACGCTCGATGTACCACTGCTTCACATGCCGTTCAGCTGCGTCGACGTAGATCGTGAAGTCGAAGAAGTCGGAGACGAATGGAGCGCTGTCATCGGCGCCTCGGGGAGGCGGCACCTGCAGCACATTGAGACCCTCGACGATCACGATGTCGGGCGATCGGATCACGATCTGTTCGCCGGGCACGATGTCGTACACGAGGTGCGAGTACACCGGCGCGCGCACTTCGGTCGCTCCTGACTTGAGTGCGGCCAGGAACGAGACCAGCCCACGTACGTCGTAGCTCTCCGGAAACCCCTTGCGCGCCATCAGGCCGCGCGCCTCGAGCACCGCGTTCGCGTGCAAGAACCCGTCGGTCGTGATGAGATCCACGCGTGGCGTGTTCGGCCACCGACCGAGCAGGACCTGCAGGATCCTCGAGATCGTGCTCTTGCCCACCGCGACGCTTCCGGCCAGACCGATCACATACGGGACCCGTGGCGCGAGGGCACCGAGGAACGCGCTCGTCGCCTCGTGCAACCCTTGCGTGGCCGCGACGCGAAGGTTGAGCAGCCGCGAGAGCGGCAGGTACACATCGGCCACCTCGTCGAGGCTCATCTCCTCGTTGACGCCCTGCAGCTCCGCCAGCTCGGATTCGGCCAACGTCAACGGGGTGTTCGCGCGCAGCCGGGCCCACGCCGTCCGGTCGAACTCGAGGTATGCCGGCAATCCCGCCTCGTCCATTCCACCATGATGCGTCACATCTCTAGGCTGGACCGTCATGCGAGCACTCACGCACTGGATCGGTGGCCGCGCGGCAGCTGGGACATCGGGGCGCGGCGGCATCGTGTTCGACCCCGCCACCGGCGAGGAGACGGCGACGGTGCCGTTCGCGAGCGCCGACGAAGTCGACTCGGCGGTGGCCTCGGCGGCGAACGCGTTCCCCGCGTGGCGGGCCACATCGTTGTCCCGACGCTCCGAGGTGCTGTTTCGCGTTCGCGAGCTGCTCGACGCACGCCGCAAGGAGCTCGCCGCCATCATCACGGCCGAGCACGGCAAGGTGCCCGCCGACGCGCTCGGCGAGGTGGCGCGCGGCCTCGAGAACGTGGAGTTCGCGTGCGGGATCCCGCAGATGCTCCAGGGCGCCTACTCCGAGCAGGTCGCGGGCGGCGTCGACGTGTGGTCGGTGCGCCAGCCGCTCGGCGTGGTCGCGGGCATCACTCCCTTCAACTTCCCGACGATGGTCCCGTTGTGGATGCTCGCGAACGCCATCGCGTGCGGCAACGCGTTCGTGCTGAAGCCGTCGGAGAAGGATCCCAGCGCCTCGTTGTTCCTCGCCGAAGTGCTGCACGAAGCCGGCGTCCCGGCCGGTGTCTTCAACGTGATCCACGGTGACCGCGTTGCTGTCGATCGTCTGCTTGAACACCCCGACATCAGCGCCGTGAGCTTCGTGGGCTCCACACCAGTCGCGCGTCACGTCTACGAACGGGGCACGGCGAACGCCAAACGTGTGCAGGCGCTCGGCGGCGCCAAGAACCACATGGTGGTCCTCCCCGACGCGGATCTCGGCGCCGCCGCCGACGCGGCCGTGAGCGCCGCGTACGGATCGGCGGGCGAGCGCTGCATGGCGATCTCGGTAGTCGTCGCTGTCGGCGGCGTCGCCGACGCACTCGTCGACGCGATCGCGGGCCGGCTCGCCACGCTGCGCATCGGTCCGGGTTCCGATGCCGATTCCGAGATGGGTCCGCTCATCACGCGCGAACACCGCGATCGCGTCGCGAGCTACGTGGCCGGCGCCGCGCAGGAAGGCGCCACCGTGGTGGTCGACGGGCGCCAGACTCGGTTCGAGGGCAATGGCTTCTTCCTCGGTGCGTCGCTCATCGACCACGTGCAGCCGCACATGGCGGTGTACCGCGACGAGATCTTCGGGCCGGTGCTCACCGTGGTGCGCGTCGATTCGTTCGATGAGGCGCTCGCGCTCGTCGACGCCAACCCCTACGGCAACGGCGCCGCCATCTTCACGCGCGACGGCGGCGCGGCCCGCCGCTTCCAGCTCGAGGTGCAGGCCGGCATGGTCGGCGTCAACGTGCCGATCCCGGTGCCCGTGGCATCGCACTCGTTCGGCGGCTGGAAGAGCTCGCTGTTCGGCGACACGCACATGTACGGCCCGGAGGGCGTGCGCTTCTACACGCACACGAAGGTGATCACGGCCCGTTGGCCCGACCCGGCCACGTCGACCATCGACCTCGGCTTCCCCCAGAACCGCTGACCGAACCGGAGCATCACCATGACGACCGCCGACGATGTGCGCCGCAACGACCGCCGGCACGTGTTCCACTCGTGGAGCGCTCAGGCGCTGATCGACCCGCTGCCCATCGAAGGCGGTGAAGGCTGTTGGTTCTGGGACTACGACGGCAACCGCTACCTCGACTTCTCGAGCCAGCTCATCAACCTCAACATCGGCCACCAGCACCCGAAGCTCGTTGCCGCGATCCAAGAGCAGGCCGCGAAGCTCTGCACGATCGCTCCGAGCTTCGCGAACGAGGCACGCGGCGAAGCGGCGAGACTGATCGCCGAGCATGCGCCCGGCGATCTCGATTGCGTGTTCTTCACGAACGGCGGCGCCGAGGCCACCGAGAACGCGGTGCGCATGGCGCGGCTGCACACTGGTCGCCACAAGGTGCTCACGGCGTACCGCAGCTACCACGGGTCGACGCACGCGGCGATCGCGTTCACCGGCGACCCACGGCGCTGGCCGAGCGAACCGACCGCCGCTCCCGGCGTCGTGCACTTCATCGGGCCGTACCGCTACCGGTCGAGCTTCGGTGCCACGAACGACGCCGAGGAATGCGCCCGAGCGCTCGCGCACCTCGAAGAGATCGTGATGTACGAAGGTGCCGCCACGATCGCAGCCATCATGATCGAGACGGTCGTCGGAACCAACGGGATCCTCGTCCCGCCCGACGGCTATCTCGCCGGCGTGCGCGCCCTGTGCGACGAGCACGGGATCATGTTGATCTGCGACGAGGTGATGGCCGGCTTCGGTCGGTGCGGTGAGTGGTTCGCGGTCGATCGCTGGGCCGTGGTTCCCGATCTGATCACGTTCGCGAAGGGCGTGAACTCCGGATACGTGCCGCTCGGTGGCGTGATCATGGCTCCCGCGATCGTGGCGACCTTCCAGGAACGTCCGTATCCCGGTGGCCTCACGTACAGCGGGCACCCACTCGCGTGCGCGTCGGCGGTCGCCTCGATCCGGATCTTCGAGGAAGAGGGGCTCGTTGAGCACTCGCGCCGCATCGGCGACGAAGTCCTCGGACCCGAGCTCCGAGCGCTCGCCGAGCGCCACCCGAGCGTGGGCGATGTGCGAGGGCTCGGGTGCTTCTGGGCGGTCGAGCTCGTACGCGACCGCGCCACACGCGAGATGCTCGTCCCGTACAACGCGTCGGGCGCGGCGGCGCAGCCGATGGCCGAGGTGCTCGCCGCGTGCAAGGCCAACGGCATGTGGCCCTTCACGCACTTCAACCGCGTTCACATGGTCCCGCCCATCATCGTCACGGCCGAAGAAGCCAAGGCCGGTGTGGCCGCCCTCGACGCAGCGCTGGATGTCGCCGATCGCTTCACCACCTCCTGAGCGACGCATCGCTTCCGATGAACCGGTCGGCACCGCCGTACGTGCGCGACGGCATCGTCCTCGGCGCGGCCGTTGGCGTGTTCGGCGTGGCGTTCGGTGTACTGGCGGTCGCGTCGGGGCTGACGGTCGGCCAGGCCAGCGCCATGTCGGTGTTGGTGTTCACCGGCGCCTCGCAGTTCGCGGCCGTGAGCGTCATCGGTTCCGGTGGCGGCGTGGCCACTGCAGTGGGGAGTGCGCTCCTGCTCTCGGCGCGCAACGGTGTATACGGGCTCGCGCTCGCCAAGCGATTGCCGGAACGGGGCGTGCGTCGATTCGCGGCCGCGCAGCTCGTGATCGACGAGTCGACCGCGATGGCCGTGGCGCAACGCGATCCTGCCGACCAGCGTGGCGCCTTCTGGGCAACCGGCCTTGCCGTGTTCGTGTTCTGGAACATCGGCACGCTGATCGGCGCACTCGGCGGGAACGCGATCGGCGACCCGAAGACGCTCGGTCTCGAT
Source organism: Acidimicrobiia bacterium (assembly GCA_017882905.1). Taxonomy (GTDB): domain Bacteria; phylum Actinomycetota; class Acidimicrobiia; order IMCC26256; family PALSA-610; genus Chersky-683. The sequence continues at coordinate 36,576 of JADGOO010000105.1, forward strand.
GCCGCGTTCCCTGCCGCGTTCATCGCGCTGATGATCCCCGCGCTGCACGAACGACCCAAGCTGGCCGCCGCGCTCATCGGTGCGGCGATCGCGGTCGTCGCCGTGCCCACCACGAAGGCGGGGCTTCCGATCCTGTTGGCTGCGCTCGCGGCGCCGATCGTGCTCGTGACTCAGCGCTCGCGAGCACGATGAGCTGGACGGCGATCCTGGTGCTCGCGTGTGGTGCGTACGCGTTCAAGGCGGTCGGGCTCATCGCCGGTGACCGCATCCGCGTGCTCGGGCGCGCCGAACCGCTGCTCGCGTTGCTTCCGCCCGCGTTGCTCGCCGCGCTCGTGATGGTGCAGACGTTCGACGGCGGCCGCACGCTGGTGCTCGATGCGCGCGCGATCGGCGTCGCCGCCGGAGCGGTCGCGGCGTGGCGGCGCGCGCCGTTCATCGTGGTGGTCGTGCTCGCCGCGGCGGCGACCGCGATCACCCGCGCCGTGTGATCAGCGCTCGAGCTTCAACGCGCGGTCGGCGAGGATGTTCTTCTGCACCTCGGTCGGACCGGCACCGATCGTGGTGTAGCGCTGCCATACGTAGTTGCGGGCCCAGACACCACCGTCGACTGCTTCGACCGCGCCTTTGGTGAGCGCGCCGGTGGGCCCGAGCACGTCGAGGGCCAGCTCGGCGAGCCACAGCGAGATGTAGCCCCATTGGAGCTTCGCGAGCGGCACCTCGGGCCAACCCCTCTCCCCGCGCAACACCTTCGACAGCGCGCGAGCGATCAGCAGGCGCGTGTACTCGATCTGCGTGTGCAGCCGGGCGACGCGGTCACGGATCTGTGGGTCGTCGAGTGCTTCCGGGTTGACGGCCTTGGCGGTCTGCAACAGCTTCTGCAGGTCGCGCGACATCGAGATGGCCTGACCGGCGCTGCCCACGCGCTCCTTGCCGAGTGCGCCCATCGACACGAGCCAACCCTGGTTCTCGTCGCCGAGACGGTGCGCCACGGGGATGCGCGCGTCGTGGAACGTGACTTCACAGAACAGCGAGTCGCCGGTGATCTCGCGGATCGGCCGCACCTCGATGCCCGCCGTCTCCATGTCGACGACGAACATCGTGATGCCTTCGTGTTTGCGCCCGCGGGCGATCGCGGTGGGGTCGGTGCGGAACAGGCACATGCCCCACTGGGCGATCTGCGCGCTCGAGATCCAGACCTTCTGGCCGTTGACCACGTAGTGATCGCCGTCGAGGATCGCCGTGGTGCGCAGGTTGGCAAGGTCGGAGCCTGCCTGCGGCTCGCTGAACATCTGGCACCAGTGCTCGCTCGCGTCGAGGATCGGCGGGAGCCAGCGGCCGCGCTGCTCGTCGGTACCCCAGTCGATGATGGCCGGGCCGATCTGCACGATGCCGTTGGCGTTGTAGATGCCGGGCGTGCGGTAGGTGGCCATCACCTGCGTGTAGATCACGCTCTGGCTCACGGTGGCGTCGCGCCCGCCCCACTGGGCGGGCCACAACGGTGCCGCCCACCGACCTTCGTCGAGCTTGCGCTGCCAGGCCTGGCGCTTCGCCATCGCGCCCATGATCCCGCGGCTCGGCGCGTCGTCGTCTGCACCGCCGTCGGTCTCCCACTCGTCGATGAAGGGCGGGAGCTCCTTGTCGAGGAACGCGACCAGCTCCGCTTCGAACGCGAGGTCCTCGGGCGACCACGAGAAATCCACGGCAGGAACGTACCCGAATTGCTGACGGTAATGTCAGGTACGCCATGGAGTTCACGTTCTCACCTGATCAAGAGGCGCTGCGCACTTCGGTGCGCGCGTTCCTCGCGGCCGCGTGCCCGATCGCGTTCGTGCGCGCGCACTTCGAGAGCGAATCGGCCTGCCCGCCCGAGCTGTGGGCGCGCATCGTCGAGCTCGGTTGGCCGGCGTTGCTCGTTCCGTCCGAGCACGGCGGCCTCGGTCTCGGCATCACCGACCTCGTGGTCGTGATGGAAGAGATGGGCCGCGCGCTGTTCCCTGGCCCGTATCTCTCCTCGGCGGTGCTTTCGGTGCTCGCCGCGCGCGAGCTCGGTCTCGACGATCGTCTCGCAGCACTCGCGGCGGGGAGCGAACGGGGCACCGTGGCCCTCGACGAGGCAGGCGTCGGCGACCCGATCGAGCGCATCCGCGTGCGAGCAACCGGCCGCGGCACCCGATACCGCCTCGACGGCGTGAAGCCGATGGTGCTCGACGCCAACACCGCCGACTGGGTGCTCGTCGCGGCCCGCAGCGCCGAAGGACTGCAGACGTTCCTCGTGGAACGACCCGAGTCGGTGCCCGCACCGAGCCTCGACCTCACGCGCAAGTTCGCGTCGATCACGTTCGCCGACACGCCCGCCACACCCGTGGGGCCGCCCGGCGATCACCGCGAGATCTGGCGGCGCGTCCGTGACGACGGCGCGATCGCGCTGGCCGCCGAGCTGATCGGTTCGAGCGAGGCCGCCAACGCACTTGCGCTCGAGTACGCGCAGGCGCGCGAGGTGTTCGGCCAACCGCTCTCGAAGTACCAGGTGACGCGCCACAAGGTGGTGGACCTGCTCCGCGAGATCGAGCTCGCCCGCGTCGGCGTCCACTACGCGGCATGGGCCAGCGATGTGGATGCACCCGATCGCGCCGACGCCGTCGCCATGGCGAAGTCGTTCACCGCCGAGGCCGCCAACCACGTGGGCGCGGAGTGCATCCAGATCCACGGCGGCGTGGGCTACACCTGGGATTGTGATGCGCATCTCTACCTGCGGCGCGCCAAGGTGAACGACCTCCTGCTCGGCGCGCAGGGCTGGCAGCGCGAACGGCTCGCCGACTCGTACTTCGCGGCGTTGTAGAGCCTCGCTGCCGTGCGTGTCGCCGCCGTCCAGCACGACATCGTGTGGGAAGACCGCGCCGCGAACTTCGCGCGCCTCGCGCCGATGATCGCAGCGGCGGCTGGGGCGGGCGCCCGCCTGGTGCTGCTCTCCGAGATGTTCTCCGTGGGCTTCAGCATGGACACCACGAAGGTGAGCGAGCCCCTCGACGGGCCGAGCGCCGACTTCCTCGCCGAGCAGGCCGCACGCCACGACTGCTGGGTCGGCGGATCGATCCCCGAGGTCGGCCCGGGCGACGCTCGCCCGGCCAACTCGTTCGTGCTCGCATCGCCGTCGGGCGCACGACACCGTTACGCGAAGATCCACCCGTTCACCTACGCACGCGAACACGAGGCGTATCGCGCCGGCGAGGGCTACACCACGGTCGACATCGACGGGATCCGCACGAGCTTGTTCGTGTGTTACGACCTGCGCTTCGCCGACGACCTGTGGGCGGTGGCGCGCGATACCGACCTGTACCTCGTACCCGCGAACTGGCCGGACAGCCGCCGGCATCATTGGCGCTCGCTGCTGGTGGCACGCGCGATCGAGAACCAGGCCTACGTGATCGGCTGCAACCGCGTGGGGACCGCGGCCAAGCTGCGGTACTGCGGCGACTCGATGATCGTCGACCCGATGGGCGAGACGTTGGCGTCGGCGGCCGGGGGCGAGTCGATCCTGTTGGCCGACATCGACAGGGCGACGGTGCAGGCGACGAGAGAGCACTTCCCGTTCCTCGCCGACCGCCGCACCTGACCCACCCCCACCCGAAACCCGAGCACTGGTCCTCCTGGAGGACCGCATTCGGTCGTCGGGGAGGAAGAAAGCGCCCAGATCCTTAGACTCGGCACCGTGAACGCGGGCGACCTCCCCCACCGGCGCCGCGGGTTCGGGCGTCTCGGCGCCGGGGTGCAGCGGACCGAGCACATCACCAGCAAGATGATCGAACAAGGCGTGCTGCCGGTGTGGCGGCGCGCCACCGCGGGCGAGCCCCGTTGGCCCGTCTCGGTCGCCGTTGTCGCCGCCGTCGTGATGCAAGGCGCGCTGCCCCGCCAGGTGCAGCTCACCCATCCCTGGGTGCTCCCGGCCGTGGCATTGGTGTTGCTCGTCGCCATCGTGATCGCGAACCCCAGGCGCCTCACGCACGAGTCACCCACACTGCGCGTCGGCACCGGCGTGCTGATCGCTTGGATCACGGGCGCCAACGTGCTCTCCGCGGCCCGGCTCATCAACCGGCTGTTGAATGGCACGTTCCACGGCTCACCGGCCCGGCTCCTGGTCACGGGCGGCGCCATCTGGCTCACGAACGTGATCTGCTTCGCACTCTGGTACTGGCACTTCGATCGCGGCGGCCCCGTCGACCGCGCTCGGGGCACCGCCGAGTACCCCGACTTCCTCTTCCCGCAGATGCAGGACCGCGAGCTCGCGCCGCCCGACTGGGACACCGGTTTCGTCGACTACTTCTACGTGTCGTTCACCAACGCTGCCGCGTTCAGCCCCACCGACGTCCTCCCGCTGAAGCGTTGGGCGAAGCTCACGATGCTCGTGCAGTCGGCGGTGTCGCTCATGACCCTGGCGCTCGTGGTAGCCCGCGCCGTCAACATCTTGAAATGACGGTCGACGTCATGATCTGAGACGACAAACGTCTCGAGGCGCCGCGCCGGCGCAAGTTTTCGGGGCGTGACGCCGATAGTCGGACATGCGTCGAGTCCTGGCCCTCCTGCTCGTCGCGGCCGGGGCGGCGACCGGCGTGGTCGCACACACCGCGCCCGGCGCGCAGGCCGCGGTGACCGCGCCGCTCGCGTGGGAGCACGCACTGGCGGGGCGCATCCACCTGTCGGCTCCCACCATCGCCGACGTGAACGGCGACGGTCAGAACGAAGTGGTCGTCGGCGATCTCGCGGGCCTCGTGCACGTGTTCAAGGGCGACGGCAGCGGCGAGCTGCCCGGTTGGCCCCAGGCCGCCCGCGTCGACGGCGTGCACGCGACGGCGGTCGAGAGCGCGCCCGCAGTCGCTGATCTCGACGGCGACGGCAAGATGGAGATCATCGTCGGCGCCACCTCGACCTGGGTGGCGAACCAGCAGGGCGGGCTCGTGGTGTTCGACGCCAACGGCCACTTGCGCTGGCACTGGCAGGGCATCGACTACTCGACGATCTGGGGCGTCAACTCGTGGCGCCACGACGGCTACACCGAGGGCGCCGCGGCAACGCCCGCGATCGGTGACGTGAACGGCGACGGGCACCCCGACATCGTGTTCGGCACGTTCGAAGCCAAGATCCACGCCCTCGACCGGTTCGGGCGCGAGCTGCCCGGCTTCC